>NZ_RJNX01000010.1:0-47265 GCF_003942775.1 Streptococcus mitis
GATTGATTACCCAAGTCCGGCTGAAGGGAACGGTCTTGAAAACCGTCAGGCGTGTAAAAGCGTGCGTGGGTTCGAATCCCACATCCTCCTTTTGTATTAACGCGGGATGGAGCAGCTCGGTAGCTCGTCGGGCTCATAACCCGAAGGTCGTAGGTTCAAATCCTGCTCCCGCAATAAGGCTCGGTAGCTCAGTTGGTAGAGCAATGGATTGAAGCTCCATGTGTCGGCGGTTCGATTCCGTCTCGCGCCATTTATATATTTTGGAAGGGTAGCGAAGAGGCTAAACGCGGCGGACTGTAAATCCGCTCCTTCGGGTTCGGGGGTTCGAATCCCTCCCCTTCCATTTTACGGGCATAGTTTAAAGGTAGAACTAAGGTCTCCAAAACCTTCAGTGTGGGTTCAATTCCTACTGCCCGTGTTAATAGAATTATGGCGGGTGTGGTGAAGTGGTTAACACACCAGATTGTGGCTCTGGCATGCGTGGGTTCGATCCCCATCACTCGCCTATTTTATATTATTGGGGTATAGCCAAGCGGTAAGGCAAGGGACTTTGACTCCCTCATGCGTTGGTTCGAATCCAGCTACCCCAGTTACTATTTGCCGGCGTGGCGGAATTGGCAGACGCGCTGGACTCAAAATCCAGTGTCCGCAAGGACGTGCCGGTTCGACCCCGGCCGCCGGTATAGTATTAAAGACAAGGTTTTCGGACCTTGTCTTTTTTTCTTTGTTGTGTGTCGAGTTACCAATTTTTTCCATTTTAAAATAAATCATCAAGTTTATTAGCCAATGTTTTCTGTTTGCTAGGGTACAAATGAGAATAAGTATCAATTGTTGTTGTAATGGATGCGTGTCCTAATCTTTCTTTGACAACAAGATAATCTTCTCCTTGATTTATAAGTAATGATGCATGAGAGTGTCTCAAATCATGAATTCTTATTTTCTTTAAATCTTTATCCCTTTCTAGTATTTGCTTAAACTTCTTATCAATCATATTTTTTGTAATTGTTATTGGCGTACTCTGTATTATTTGTAGTTCTTCAGTATTTTTCGTAAATTCCTCAAGTTTTTCTTTTTGTTTTACTTTCCAATCTATTAGCATTTCTGCTAATTTCTGATTTATTGTTATATTTCTAGTTCCTGATCGTGTTTTTGTTGTATTAATGTAGCTTGTATTATTGACAAAGTATACCGTTTTGGTAACGTATATTGTATTTGTTAAAAGATCTATATCATTCCAGTTCAATGCGAGGATTTCTCCCATTCTCATCCCAGTAAAGAAAGCAATCACGAAAAACAGGTCATAGCTTATTTCATCATCTTGAATAAGTTCTCTAAATCTCGTGAATTCTTCTATACTCCAAAATTTGATATTAGGCTTCCTAATTGGTAATTTTCTCAGATTCTCAACAGGATTTTTATCAATGAGGGATTTTCTTATACCAGTATCAAAAATTTTTTTAAGTAGAATTAGAATTTTATTAATTGTATTGTAACTTAATGTTTCATTTTCATTTTGTTTTTTAGGTTTTGTTTTTAGGTATTCACGAAATTCGAATATATGGTCATACGTTAATTTATTTAAATTTGTATCTTTAAAATAAGGCTTAATATGACGCTCATAATTGTTTCTTTGTGTACTTGTATAGCTTATTTTTCTGCCATTTTTCAGATCATCTTCTTCAAGTAAGTCGAATAACATATCTGTTGTCACTACAAAGTCAAATTGTTTTTCTTTCAATTCTACAATTCGAATATGTTGTTCTAGCTCTAGGGCTTCCTTTTTAGATTTTAATCCTTTCCGAATGATACGTATTCTTTTTTGTGTGACTGGGTGGAATCCATTAGAAACATCAACGGTCCATTTACCACTTTTAGTTTTACGAATAGTCATTCATTATGCTTCTTTCTGGAGTTCAATTCCTAATAGTTCTTCAGCGACACTGGCTGGAATTGTACCAATACGTTTGTTATCATAGATGTTAAAACCACGATTCACTAATAGTAATTTGCCAGTATGGATAATCTTTCTTGCAGTTCCTGGAGCAAATCCAAGTTCGATAAGGTCATCTTTTGTTACAGTTTTAATCATGTGATCTCCTTTTCTAATTAGATTAAGTAAGGGGAGGATTAACTCCCCTTGTCTTATACTTATTTTTGTTTTACATCTACTAGATGGATTGCATCCGCCTTGTAATACATTGTCGAACTAATCATAGTAGCTTGTAAATTGTCAAATGTAACTGGTACTTCATCCATTGCTTGGATATAGTCATTATCAACCAAGGCATCTGGATTGTCTACTGAGACTTGGGTTGATTTCTTTTTGAATTGTCCATCCTTAATTGTTACATTGTATTTCCAACCAATGATTCTATCGGTATTAAAACGTCTTTCGCTACCATCTCGGTTTTTGATAATTTCTCCGTTTGCATCTGCTCGGACTTCCGTTTCAAATTTTGGAATAACTTCATCCAATTCAAATTTTGTTCCAATGTTATTAAAATTCCAGTCATTTTGTGAAAGCATTTTTGCCATAATTAATTTCTCCTTTTGATATTTTCTTTGATTGTGGGGATCAAATCCTCTCTTTTAAAGAGAATTGCCCTTTCTATTAATCCACTTGCTAAATCTGGTGGATATTCCATATTGTTGAGTGCGAGATAGTTAGATTTCTCATACTCATGCAGTAAGTTATTGTCGTATAGAAATTTATACGCTTTTAGAATAGCTCCAGAACCTTTATAGGTAAACCATTCTAATTTTTGTTCTAGTTCTGTTTTTGGTTTTGAAATAATGATAGAGACAGGTTTTGAGTGACCTAAAAACTTTTCCCAAGATCTCAAGGGTTTTGAGAAGTGACTATCACTATAGAACCTCACTTTTTCTTTGAGATATCCCTTGGTAAAGTTGAGAAGATCTATTTCTGAATGCAACCATTCTTGAATGAAGTAGTGAGCTTTTTCTTTCCTAAGTTCTAACTCAGTTCTTATCCAATTTTCTATATACCGCTTGCTGATACCGAGCTTCTCAGCTCGTTCTAAGCGTTTATCGTAAATTCTAAGTCTTTCATCATCATTGGGTTTTCTCAAATATAAGGTCTGGCCGATTGTTTCATCTCCGTAGGTATTGTAGTAGGTACTTTTTCCATATATAAAGCGTTTCTTCTGACAAATCTTTAGAAGCTGATTAGGAGTGAAATAGGGTATTTCATTAAAATCATCTATTGCAATATCAATTCGTCTTACTGAAAATTGATTGTAATTGTAGTAGAGGTTGTTCAGAAACTGTCTTTCGGACAGACTATTTGGATCTAATACCATATCTCTATAGAACTCGAGTGCCTGTCCTGACATGACAAGCATGTAGGACGACTCTTTCGCTCCATAGTAGATACGGATATTTCCATAATGAAGCTGGCTATCATAGTTATAGTATTTAAGGCTCCCTATATTCTCAATAAATAGGTCATAGTCAAGAAATAGAATGTCTTCGATTATTTCTCTTGGCGAAAATTCAGTCTTGTCAAACTGAATTTGAATCCAGTCAAATACAGAACGTAAATGTTCATTTTTTGCCATAGATTTTGATTCAACTTTTTGCCTAATTTTGCCACCCTTAAAATCTGCGAAACCCTTGGCAATACTGAATTCTTTCGATGGTACACCTAACTTGCAGAGGGTGGTGTTACTACACACCCTATCGGTCAAAAATGGTCCGTCCGCATCTACGCTCATTTTCGGCTTTCTGCCTCATGGCTCAGCCGAAAACTCGCTATTAGCCGAACCTATTTTTTGACCTCTTGTTAACAAACCCTAGTAAGCCGGTTTGCATCGACTCTTCAATATCTTGGATTTTCTTTTTTAGGTTGGAATTCTCAATTTTTATCAGTCGCATTTCTCGCTTAAATTCCTGTTTTAAGGCGCTCAGTTCATCGTAGAGCTCATCTATTACTTGGTTTAGGGATTCTTGCTCATTATCTGCTAGACTCCCAAATACGGCTTGTATAGCCTCTTTGAGACCTATTTCAAGTTTTAGGTTAGCTAACTTTTGAAATTGTCTAAGGTCTTCGTCTGTAAAGTCATAGGCAACTGTATAACTTAATTGATGAGTTCTTGGATTTCTACTGATAGGAATTTTAATTTTCTTAAATTCCTTGCCACTTATCTCTCTAATCAGTTGAATCCAATTTTTAAGAGTAGAGGTAGAGTTTAGGCCAGAAATTTGATTGACTAACTCTTTATTGGTCATCTTTTTGTGAAACCTCCGAAATTTTCTTGTGCAACTGAAGAGTTTTCTGTGGTATAATTGTTACATAATATGTTTTGATCTTGGAACGAACGGCACATTTGTTTCAAGATTTTTTATTTTGTCGAATCCTACCTCCTTTATTAAAATTTTTTAAATCGACTACTAGTTACATACGCTTTTACCTCCTTTTATGCTATAATATTCTCAATGGAATATTCAATCTCAAAATAAATATTCCTTATGGAATAATTCTATTTTATACCGTTTAGAATATTTTGTCAAGCTAAAATATACGAATAAGAATATCTATAGGAGAATTATGTATACAGAGGATTATAAATTTTCAGAGAGGTTAAAAACTCTCAGAAAATCAAAAAAGTTAACTCAAGTACAAATATCGGAATTAATTGGAGTTCAACAAGGGACATATTCTCGGTGGGAGAATGGAACGTTAGAACCAGGATTAGAATTCGTTGTGAAATTAGCAAATATCTTTGGGACTACTACAGATTATTTGCTGGGACAAAAACCTTATTCAATTATCAGTAGTTTACCTCTAGAACAATTAGATCTTACCAATATTGCAAACTTTTCAAAGGATGAGTTTGATATTTTGAAACATTCAATAGCAGTTTCGGTGGCAAGAAATAAAATAAAGGCAACAGAACTAAAAGATAGAGTTATAGAAAAAAATCAGTTGTCAGAAAAAGATGCAGAACTTTTGAATAAGATTTTTGAAGAAGTTAAAACTTATTGGGAAAATTAGGAGGACGCTAGTCTTCAAAATTCCCTCCCAAAATGTGTCCAAAATATTGACAGAATTCTAGCTTTTCATTATAGTTCTTATGGAACTTTTTTTCTACAACAAAATAGGCTCCATAATATCCATAGGGGATTTACCCACTACAAATAGTATAGAGCCGGTTTTATTAATGTCCTGCATTTCCTAATAAGTTAACCATGACAACACCAATGATAATCAAAATTAAACCGATAATGCTATAAACATTTAGTGTTTCTTTGAAAATCATTACTGCGATAGAGGCTGTCAAAACTAAACCGACAGCTGACCATGTTGCATAAGCTATTCCTAAAGGAATTTTTTGCATTGCTAGTGAGAGGAAATAGAAACAAACGCCATAGCTAAGTAGGGCAGAAACGGTTGGAATAGGCTTTGTAAAACCGTCTGATAATTTCAAAAGGTTAGTTCCCAATATCTCTCCTACAATGGCGATAAAAAGATAAAAGTATGACATGTCTTTAACCTCCTATATGTCATGTTTTTGCTCTAAGAGCTATTATAGCTATCTGTTTTTTATAAATCTTGGCACAAGTCATGAGAATTTGTAGTAAAACTGTGGCAGACACTTTTTCAGAACCAATAGCTGATAAGTTTATTATATCATAAGATAAATTTTAAAAAAAGTCTTGATTTATTTCAATGTCTTGCGTGGTCTCGATTTTACTGGTAAAATTACTTTTAAGAACTTTAAAAAAGAGGTTTCTATATTTGACAAAACAATGACTTGTTGTCCCGAATGTGGGCATCCTTTGGAGAAAAAATTTTTAAAAGATGAGGGAGATATTCCTTATTGTTCACAATGTGCGAGTTTTCGTTTTCCAGTCTTTAATACAGCAATTAGTGCGATTTTATTTAATGAAAAACATGATAAGATTCTCTTGATTAAGCAATATGACATGGCTGAGCATATTTTGCTAGCTGGTTATGTGTCTAATGATATTCACAACCAATTTCTACAATCATTAAAGACAATTAATTTAGCCTCTCTTATTACGGATATGGGTAATAAAATTGCACAAAACTAGTCCAAAACTCTTTTTAATAAGGAGTATACTTTCTAGCATTTTATAGTTACTAAAAAGTATCTAAACTTTGGAAGTGATACTAAGTTTTAAAAAATATTATGGAAAAAAAGCTTATAAAATCAATATTTCTGAGATTTAAAACTAATAATATTAGACTCAAAATCCAGTGTCCGCAAGGACGTGCCGGTTCGACCCCGGCCGCCGGTATAGTATAGAGTTAAGGAACGTTGTAAATCTTCGTTCCTTTTTATATTATTTTTGGTATAATAATAGTTATTCAAATTTTATTTAGATTAAGAAAGTGTAGGGAAGTATGTCTCGTTCTATCGATTTATTAAAACATCGGTATTTAAAAAATATTAAAGAAAATCCTGGATTGTTTGTCGGGATTGAGCTGGAATATCCTGTTGTAAATTTGGAAGGGGATGCTACAGACGTTGAAGTTATCAAGTACTTATTCCGATATTTAGTTTCTGCTTTGGATTTTACTGTCGAAAAGGTTGATGATTTTGGGACTCCTATTCAGTTAGTGGAGCCAGCAAGTCAGGATGTTATTTTATTTGAAGTTTCCTATACTACGATTGAGTTTGCATTTGGTAAGGCTGAAACAATTCAAGAGGTCGAAAATCGTTTTAATAATTATATGGATGTAATTCAGAGAAAATTAGGCGAATTCAATCATGCTATCGTTGGCTGCGGTATTCATCCCAACTGGAATAAAAATGAGAATACTCCAGTTGCTTATCCACGTTATCAGATGTTAGTGGACTATTTGAATTTGAGTAGAAATATGGCTGAATCAGACTTGCATCATTTCCCTGAATATGGTGCTTTTATCTGCGGGAGTCAGGTTCAGCTTGATGTTTCAAAATCTAACTACTTACGGGTGATTAATGCTTTTACTCAAATTGAAGGGGCTAAGGCTTATTTACTTGCCAATTCTGAGTTTTCAGGTGAGAATTGGGATACGAAAATTTCAAGGGATATTTTCTGGGAAGAATCGATGCATGGTATCTATCCAGAGAATGTTGGTGTCAATGCTAGGCTCTTTAAAGATGAGGATGATTTTTTTGATTATCTAGATCATTCTGCAATTTTTACTGCGGAACGCGATGGGCAAATCTATTATTTTTATCCGATTCAGGCAAGGGACTATTTGGCTACAACTGAAATCCAAGCATATGCTCTTAATGGGGATGAGATTCTTATTTACCCTCAAGAGAAGGATTTTGAAACTCATCGTAGTTATCAGTACCAAGACTTAACGACTCGAGGAACAGTTGAGTTTCGTAGTGTGTGTACTCAGCCTCTAGAGAGAACCTTCGCTTCTGCAGCTTTTCACTTAGGATTGTTGGTTAATTTAGATAAGTTAGAAGCTTACTTAGAAACAGCGCCTTTCTTTAAAGAATTTGGGCGAAATTACAAGTTTTTAAGACGACAATTTTCTAAGAAAAAGCTTACAGATGAGGAAGAAGCTGCGATTATTGAATTTTCCAAAGACTTACTCCTGCTAGCCGAGGAAGGACTGGAGATGAGAAATAAGCAAGAAACAAGCTATTTACAGCCTTTGAAAGAAGAATTGAGCCTATAATTTCTCTTATAAAGGGAGAATTTTCTGAAAAATCATGATATAATGGAAGAGACTATAGATAAAGGATAGAGAGTAATGACATTAGTTTATCAATCAACGCGTGATGCCAACAATACAGTAACTGCTAGCCAAGCTATTTTGCAAGGTTTGGCGACGGACGGCGGTTTGTTTACACCGCTTACTTATCCAAAGATAGATTTGGACTTTGACAAATTGAAAGATGCTTCTTACCAGGAAGTTGCTAAGTTAGTTTTGTCAGCATTTTTAGATGATTTTACAGCTGAGGAGTTGGACTACTGTATCAACAATGCCTACGATAGCAAGTTTGATACTCCAGCTATCGCACCATTAGTGAAATTAGATGGACAATACAATTTGGAACTCTTCCATGGTTCAACAATTGCTTTTAAGGATATGGCCTTGTCTATTTTGCCATACTTTATGACAACAGCTGCTAAGAAGCATGGTTTGGAGAACAAGATTGTCATCTTAACAGCGACATCTGGTGATACTGGGAAAGCTGCTATGGCAGGGTTTGCGGATGTGCCTGGAACTGAGATTATCGTCTTTTATCCAAAGGATGGTGTCAGCAAGGTTCAAGAGTTGCAAATGACTACTCAGACTGGTGATAATACTCATGTTATCGCTATTGATGGTAACTTTGATGATGCTCAAACAAATGTGAAGCATATGTTTAACGATGTAGCCCTTCGTGAAAAGTTGGCTACCAATAAATTGCAATTTTCATCTGCCAACTCTATGAATATCGGTCGTTTGGTGCCACAGATTGTTTATTATGTTTATGCCTATGCTCAGTTGGTTAAGACTGGTGAGATTGTGGCTGGTGATAAGGTCAACTTCACAGTACCAACAGGAAATTTTGGAAATATCTTGGCTGCCTTTTATGCTAAGCAAATTGGTCTACCAGTTGGCAAATTAATCTGTGCTTCAAATGACAACAATGTTTTGACAGACTTTTTCAAGACACGTGTTTACGACAAGAAACGTGAGTTTAAAGTGACTACTAGTCCATCTATGGATATTTTGGTATCTTCAAACTTGGAGCGTTTGATTTTCCATCTTTTAGGTAATGATGCGGTTAAAACAGCTGAACTCATGAATGCCTTGAACAAGCAAGGACAATATGAGTTGACAGACTTTGATGCAGAGATTTTGGACCTCTTTGCAGCTGAATATGCGACTGAGGAAGAAACAGCGGCAGAAATCAAGCGTGTTTATGAGTCAGATTCCTATATCGAGGATCCACATACGGCGGTTGCCTCGGCAGTTTATAAGAAATACCAAGCGGCTACTGGCGATGTGACTAAGACAGTGATTGCTTCAACAGCGAGTCCATACAAGTTCCCAGTGGTTGCAGTAGAAGCTGTAACTGGAAAATCAGGGCTTGGCGACTTTGAAGCCTTGGCTCAATTACATGATATTTCAGGAGTAGCAGTGCCGCCAGCAGTTGACGGGCTTGAAACAGCTCCTGTTCGTCATAAGACAACTGTTGCAGCAACAGACATGCAAGTAGCGGTTGAGGCTTATCTAGGACTTTAAGACAGAGGGAGTAAACTCGGTTGGGAAACCAACTGAGTTTCTTTTCATCAGGAGGAAGGATTGTTTAAGAAAAATAAAGACATTCTTAATATTGCCTTACCAGCTATGGGCGAAAACTTTTTGCAGATGCTCATGGGGGTGGTGGATAGTTACTTGGTAGCCCACTTGGGCTTGATAGCTATTTCGGGTGTATCAGTAGCTGGCAATATTATCACGATTTACCAGGCGATTTTCATCGCTCTGGGAGCTGCTATTTCCAGTGTTATTTCAAAAAGTTTGGGGCAGAAGGATCAATCTATGGTATCCTATCATGTGACTGAGGCGTTGAAGATTACCTTACTATTAAGTTTCCTTTTAGGATTTTTGTCCATCTTCGCTGGTAAAGAGATGATAGGACTTTTGGGGACGGAGAGAGATGTAGCTGAGAGTGGTGGACTCTACCTATCCTTGGTAGGTGGATCGATTGTTCTATTAGGTTTAATGACTAGTCTGGGAGCTTTGATTCGTGCAACGCATAATCCACGTCTGCCTCTCTATGTTAGTTTTTTATCCAATGCCTTGAATATTCTTTTTTCAAGTCTAGCTATTTTTGTTCTGGATATGGGGATAGCGGGTGTTGCTTGGGGAACTATTCTGTCTCGCTTGGTAGGTCTTGTGATTTTATGGTTGCAATTAAAGTTGCCTTATGCGAAGCCAACTTTTGGTTTAGAAAAGGAATTGTTGACCTTGGCTTTACCAGCAGCTGGAGAGCGGCTTATGATGCGAGCTGGAGATGTCGTCATCATTGCCTTGGTTGTTTCTTTTGGAACGGAGGCAGTGGCTGGGAATGCAGTTGGAGAAGTCTTGACCCAGTTTAACTATATCCCTGCCTTTGGTGTGGCTACAGCAACAGTCATGCAAGTGGCACGAGCGGTTGGAGAAGATGATTGGAAAAGAGTCGCTAGTTTGAGCAAACAAACCTTTTGGCTTTCTCTGGTACTCATGTTACCCTTGACCTTCAGTATCTATGCTTTGGGTATACCACTAACTCATCTCTATACGACTGATCCTCTAGCGGTGGAGGCTAGTGTGCTAGTGACACTTTTTTCACTACTTGGTACTCCTATGACGATAGGAACAGTCATCTATACAGCAGTCTGGCAGGGTTTGGGCAATGCTCGGCTTCCCTTTTATGCGACAAGTATAGGAATGTGGTGTATCCGCATTGGAACAGGATATTTGATGGGGATTGTGCTTGGTTGGGGTTTGCCAGGTATTTGGGCCGGAACCCTTTTGGATAATGGTTTTCGTTGGTTATTTCTACGTTACCGTTACCAGCGCTATATGAGCTTGAAAGGATAGGAAATGCAAAAAACAGCTTTTATTTGGGATTTAGACGGGACTTTATTGGACTCTTATGAAGCGATTTTATCAGGGATTGAGGAAACTTTTGCTCAGTTTTCTATTCCTTATGATAAGGAGAAGGTGAGAGAGTTTATTCTCAAGTTTTCTGTGCAGGATTTGCTGGAGAAAGTTGCGGAAGAGCGAAAACTGGATGTCGAGGTGCTAAATCAGGTGCGTGCCCAGAGTCTGGCTGAGAAGAATGCTCAGGTAGTTTTGATGCCAGGTGCGCGTGATGTGCTAGCTTGGGCAGAGGAATCAGGAATTCAGCAGTTTGTTTACACTCATAAGGGAGACAATGCTCTTACCATTCTAAGAGACTTGGGTTTGGAATCTTATTTTACAGAGATTTTAACAAGTCAGAGTGGCTTTGCGCGTAAACCTAGTTCAGAAGCGGCTACCTATCTGTTAGACAAGTATCAGTTGGATTCTGAGAAGACCTATTATATAGGGGATCGGACTCTGGATGTGGAATTCGCGCAGAATAGTAAGATTCAAAGCATTAATTTTTTAGAGTCAACTTATGAAGGAAATCATAGGATTCAAGGGTTAGCAGATATTTCCCGTTTTTTTAAGGCTGAGCGATAAAAAGATTGTGTCAGTTTTATGACAGAGACCTAACAAACTATTTCAAGTAACCGAGTTTGTTACAAGGAATAGACAGTTCTGTTAAATAGGCCCGAGAGGGCTTTTTTTCTGCATTTTTTGTGTTATCATAGACAGGTACTCATTTGAAAGGAATTTGAAAGAATGACGAAAAGAATATTATTAGCCTCAACGGTAGCCTTGTCATTTGCCCCAGTATTGGCAACTCAAGCAGAAGAAGTTCTTTGGACTGCACGTAGTGTTGAGCAAATTCAAAACGATTTGACTAAAACGGATAACAAAACAAGTTATACCGTTCAGTATGGTGATACCTTGAGCACAATTGCAGAAGCCTTGGGTGTAGATGTCACAGTTCTTGCGAATTTGAATAAAATCACGAATATGGACTTGATTTTCCCAGAAACTGTTTTGACAACGACTGTCAATGAAGCAGAAGAGGTAACGGAAGTTGAAATCCAAACTCCACAAGCAGATTCTAGTGAAGAAGTGACAACTGCGACAGCAGATTTGACAACCAATCAAGTAACCGTAGATGATCAAACTGTTCAAGTTGCAGACCTTTCTCAACCGATTGCAGAAGCTCCAAAAGCGGTAGAAACTACAAGAACAAAAGAAGTAGCAACAAGTTCAGAAGTTACAGAGACAGTGACTGCTTCAGAAGAAGTGACACCATCTACAGGAACTTCTGTCCCAGAGGAACAAACAGCCGAAACGAGTAGTGCAGTTGCAGAAGCAGCTCCTCAGGCAACGACTCCAGCTGAGAAAGATGAAACACAAGCAAGCACTCAAGCTGAATCAGCAGTGGAAGCAACTACAATACCAGTAGAAGAAACAGCACCTGAAACAACTGCAACAAGTTCAGAAGAAGCAAAAGAAGTAGTATCATCAAGTGAAGCTACAGCAGCAGTTTCTACTTATCAACCAGAAGAGACGAAAACAACTTCAGCAACTTACGCAGCTCCAGCTGCACCCGATTATGCTGGACTTGCGGTAGCGAAATCTGAAAATGCAGGCCTTCAACCACAAACAGCTGCCTTTAAAGAAGAAATTGCTAACTTGTTTGGCATCACATCCTTTAGTGGTTACCGTCCAGGAGACAGTGGAGATCACGGAAAAGGTTTGGCTATCGACTTTATGGTACCAGAAAGCTCAGAACTAGGGGATAAGGTTGCGGAATACGCTATTCAAAACATGGCCAGCCGTGGAATTAGTTACATCATCTGGAAACAACGTTTCTATGCTCCATTCGATAGCAAATATGGACCAGCTAATACTTGGAATCCAATGCCGGACCGTGGTAGCGTGACAGAGAACCACTATGACCACGTTCACGTTTCAATGAATGGATAAACCTGACTTTGTAATATCATTTTGACGAATGAGATCTAGCTTTCGTGATAGAAAGCGATTCTCGTTCGTTTTTTTCTTTGTCATACTCTTCGAAAATCTCTTCAAACCACGTCAGTTTTATCTGCAACCTCAAAGCTGTGCTTTGAGCAACCTACGGCTAGCTTCCTAGTTTGCTCTTTGATTTTCATTGAGTATTAATATGAATGGAAAGTTAGCATCTTGTAATAATCTAAGCATAATTTTTTCAATCTATTTGACTTTGCATTATAATTGATTAGTCAATTATTGATAAGTCAATAAAAAGGAGGAAGAAATGTTAAAGATTCAAGATTTACTTTATCAACTCCGCTTGTCTGAGCAAGTGAGTACGCAATTGTTTGAAAAAAAGCTTGGGATTAGTTTGACACGGTATCATATTTTACTGTTTTTGCTGGAGAATTCTCCCTGTAATCAAATGGGAGTTCAGGAGCGTTTGAAGATTGATTAGGCTGCTTTGACCCGACATTTCAAAATTCTGGAAAAGGAAGGTTTGGTGGAGCGTCATCGCAATCCTGAAAATCAGCGAGAAGTGTTGGTAGAGGCTGCGAAGTATGCCAAGGAGCAGTTAGTGGTGAATCCCCCTCTGCAACATATCAAGGTTAAAGAAGCGATGGAAAGTATCTTAACAGAGTCTGAAAGAACAGAACTCAGCCGTTTAGTAAACAAATTGGTTTTGGGTATTGAAAATATAGAAATTTAAGGAGAAATAGATGTCAATTATTACAATCATTTTAGCAACGATTGTTGCTTTGGAGCATTTTTACATTTTTTATTTGGAAAGTATTGCAACGCAATCAGATGCGACTAGTCGTGTCTTTAACATGGACAAGGAAGAACTGGCTCGTCCGTCAGTAAGTTCATTGTTTAAAAATCAAGGGATTTATAATGCTTTGCTAGGAGTCTTTCTCTTGTATGGAATTTATTTCTCACAGAATTTAGAAATTGTGACTATTTTTGTTTTATTTGTGATTGGTGCTGCGGCTTATGGCTCTCTCACAGCAGATAAAAAAATTATTTTAAAGCAAGGCGGACCAGCTATTTTGACCTTGATTAGTATTTTTCTCTTTAAATAAACTTTAATGCCGGTCTGATCCTCTCTAGTCCTTTTCACTCCAGAATAAGGGAAATATGTTATACTTGTTTTTAAGAAAATAGTTTCATGGAATTGGTTGTAAGGAGTTAGAAATGAAAGTATTAGTGACAGGTTTTGAGCCCTTTGGAGGGGAAAAGGTTAATCCAGCCTTGGAGGCCATTAAAGGTTTACCAGCTGAAATCCATGGTGCTGAGGTCCGTTGGTTAGAAGTGCCAACAGTCTTTCACAAATCGGCCCAAGTATTGGAAGAAGAGATGAACCGTTATCAACCTGACTTTGTCCTTTGTATTGGGCAAGCAGGTGGAAGATCTAGCTTAACACCTGAACGAGTAGCCATTAACCAAGACGATGCACGCATTCCTGATAACGAAGGGAATCAACCGATTGATCTTCCCATTCGCCTAGACGGTGCTCCGGCCTACTTTAGTAGTCTGCCGATTAAAGCGATGGTTCAAGCTATAAAAAAAGAGGGATTGCCTGCCTCTGTTTCCAATACGGCAGGGACTTTTGTCTGCAATCATTTGATGTATCAGGCCCTCTATTTGGTAGAAAAGAAATTTCCCCATGTTAAGGCAGGTTTTATGCATATTCCTTATATGATGGAACAGGTGGTGAATCGACCGACTACCCCAGCTATGAGTTTAGTGGACATTATGCGAGGGATAGAAGCAGCAATCGGGGCTATTATAGAACATGGAGATCAAGACCTCAAGTTGGCAGGCGGAGAAACTCATTGATAGAAAAAAGCTTGAGGGGGCAACCTTCAAGCTTTTGGACGTTTTCGAGCCAGTACTGCTCGGTAAAAAATTATTTTATTGATTTGAATGTAGGGTAGGAGTGAGAAACTAGCAATCCCAAAGGTAATCCAATTGAGGAAATACCAAGGAAGGAGTTGTAAGTCTAGGACAAAGCGCTGAAATTTGTAACCTTTCATTAAGAAACGGCTGGTTTTAAGGATTTGTCCTGGTTTGGCTTGTCCTAAATCTAGGGTGTCACAGAGGAGAAATTCTACCTGCGAATAGGCATAGTATTGTGGAATATAGAGACTATTTCCGATAACCATCAAGAGGATACTTGCTAGAAAGTAAAGACCAAAGGTCATGAGGAAACGTTCAGTTTCAACTGACGAGAGATCCAGATTAGGGAACTCAGGGTGAAGGGCAACGAATTTCTTGGCTAAAAAGCTACTGTAAAAAAGGAAGTAAATTCCAAGCAAACTAGGAATGCTCCATAAGAAGAGATAGAAACGTTTGAGAAGTAGAGTCAAAAAGGTTTGTGAAAAGTGCTCTTCGTTAAAGAGAGTGAGACTATTTTTGACGGATAGTTCTGTATCGGGATTCTTGATGAGTTTCAGCGTTGTATAGACTGAACTGGTTAGAAGTATTGTTCCGATAAAGGAGACTAATAGAGGAAAAAGGTAGGCTTGGAATACATGGCCAAACACGCTTAAAAAGGGTTGTTCTAAAACACTCTCGTTGATGCGCTCTAAGGGATTGAGGAAGCCAGACAAGATGACCAGTATACTA
This sequence comes from Streptococcus mitis, assembly GCF_003942775.1. GTDB lineage: Bacteria > Bacillota > Bacilli > Lactobacillales > Streptococcaceae > Streptococcus > Streptococcus mitis_CN. The sequence goes on from NZ_RJNX01000010.1 coordinate 15,221, forward strand.
GGTAAGAGATAGACGAGAAAGAGACGGGGATTTTCAGCCTGAAATTGTCTGGCTTGCAGACGAACGGTTTTTAAATCAATTTTTGGGTATTTCATTCTCTCATTATACCATAGTTCGTGACAGTTCCTACTTTTTTTGATAAAATCATACAGTATGCCCTTGGGCACAAAGTATGAACTGGGACTGTCTTTCCCAGCTTCGGAGGTAAAAAATGTCAGATTCACCAATCAAATATCGTTTGATTAAGAAAGAAAAACACACAGGAGCTCGTCTGGGAGAAATCATCACTCCCCACGGTACCTTCCCAACACCTATGTTTATGCCAGTTGGGACACAAGCCACTGTCAAAACTCAGTCGCCTGAAGAATTGAAGGAGATGGGTTCGGGAATTATCCTGTCAAACACCTATCATCTCTGGCTTCGTCCTGGAGATGAACTCATCGCACGCGCAGGTGGTCTCCACAAGTTCATGAATTGGGACCAGCCTATCTTGACAGATAGTGGTGGTTTTCAGGTTTATTCCTTAGCAGATAGCCGTAATATCACAGAAGAAGGAGTAACCTTTAAAAACCATCTCAATGGTTCTAAGATGTTCTTGTCCCCAGAAAAAGCCATTTCTATTCAGAATAATTTGGGCTCAGACATCATGATGTCCTTTGACGAATGTCCTCAGTTTTATCAACCTTACGACTACGTTAAGAAATCAATCGAGCGTACCAGCCGTTGGGCTGAGCGTGGTTTGAAGGCTCACCGTCGTCCGCATGACCAAGGGTTATTTGGGATTGTGCAGGGGGCTGGATTTGAAGATCTTCGCCGTCAATCGGCTCACGACCTTGTCAGCATGGATTTCCCAGGCTACTCTATTGGTGGTTTAGCAGTGGGAGAAACCCACGAAGAGATGAATGCCGTCTTGGACTTCACAACCCAACTGCTACCTGAAAATAAACCTCGCTATTTGATGGGTGTGGGAGCGCCAGATAGCTTGATTGATGGGGTGATTCGTGGTGTAGATATGTTTGACTGTGTCTTGCCGACTCGTATCGCTCGTAATGGGACTTGTATGACCAGTCAGGGACGTTTGGTTGTCAAAAATGCCCAGTTTGCTGAGGACTTTACACCACTGGATCCTGAGTGTGATTGCTACACATGTAAGAACTATACACGCGCCTACCTTCGTCACCTGCTCAAGGCTGATGAAACCTTTGGTATTCGCTTGACTAGCTATCACAATCTTTACTTCTTGCTTAACCTGATGAAGCAAGTGCGACAAGCCATTATGGATGACAATCTCTTGGAGTTCCGTGAGTATTTTGTTGAAAAATATGGCTATAATAAATCAGGGCGTAATTTTTAAACTGGAATTGATATAAGCTAAAAATCCTAAGTTTTCTCTTAGGATTTTTCTTCTTTTTTTGATAGAATAAAGTGTACAATGAAAGGAAGAATAAACTCGTATGCGCATTAAATGGTTTTCCTTGATTAGGATTACAGGTTTACTTTTGGTACTCTTGTATCACTTCTTTCAGACCATCTTTCCAGGAGGATTTTTCGGGGTAGATGTCTTTTTCACATTTTCAGGTTTCTTGATCACGGCTCTACTCATCGAAGAATTTTCTAAAAATCATGAAATTGATTTGCTTGGATTTTTTAGAAGACGCTTTTATCGGATTGTGCCACCTGTGGTTTTGATGGTCTTGGTGACCATGCCCTTTACTTTCTTGGTTCGTCAAGACTATGTAGCTGGAATTGGCGGTCAGATTGCGGGTGTCTTAGGCTTTATGACTAACTTCTATGAACTTCTAACAGGTGGGAGTTATGAATCACAGTTCATTCCTCACTTGTTTGTTCATAATTGGAGCTTGGCCGTTGAGGTTCACTACTATATCCTCTGGGGATTGGCAGTTTGGTTCTTATCCAAACAGGCTAAATCAAATGGTCAATTGAAGGGGATGGTTTTTCTCTTATCAGCTGCTGCCTTTTTAATCAGCTTCTTCTCCATGTTTATTGGTAGTTTTCTAGTGACCTCTTATTCCTCTGTTTACTTCTCCAGTTTAACTCATGTCTATCCATTCTTTTTGGGAAGTATCCTAGCAACGATTGTAGGCGTTCGTCAGACGACTTCCCTCGTCAAGCAGTTGGATAAAATCTGGGATTTACGCAAGACCCTTTTGGTTTTTGGGGGAGGTTTTGGATTCTTACTCATTTTGACCTTCTTTGTCAAATTTACCTATCTCTTTGCCTATCTTATGGGCTTCTTGCTTGCCAGCCTTGCAGCCCTTGCTATGATTCTGGCGGCGCGTGTCTTACATGAAAAGACTCCTAACATGCAGGAGCCAAAGATTATCAGCTTTTTAGCAGATACTAGCTATGCGGTTTATCTTTTCCATTGGCCTTTCTACATTATTTTCTCACAGTTGACATCAAATCTTCTTGCTGTGTTACTGACTTTGATTTTTTCTTATGGATTTGCCAGCCTGTCATTTTATGTGCTGGAACCTTGGATTGCGGGAAAGAACACACCTATTATACAAGCCTTTCGTCCCCTGCCTCATATTCACACAATCCTTGCAGCAAGTACTGGAATCTTGGCCTTCATTGTCTTCTTAGTAACTCTGTTGGCACCACAAGTGGGAGCTTTTGAGACAGACTTAACTGTCAATGGCTTGAAGCAAGCTGCAACAAATATTAACCAGACCAAGGTAATGACAGAACGAGCAGAAGCTGATAGTTTAGGAATTGCTGATGGCACTATGTTAATTGGTGATTCGGTAGCACTAAGAGCTAATACAGCGTTGCAGACAGCCCTTCCAGGGGCACAGATTAATGCACAAGTCAGCAGAACAACCAAGACCGCCAACGAAATCATGCTCAACAATAGCCAGAATAAATTTCTACCAAAGATGGTGGTTATTGCAACAGGGGTAAATAATCCTGAAAATTATAAGGAAGATTGGGATAGTATCGTGAAAAATCTTCCTAAGGGGCACCATATGGTTTTAGTGACTCCTTATGAAGGAGATAAGACAAAAGAGACCTATGCAATCGTTGAGAAGGCGGCTGCCTATATGAGAGAATTGGCAGAGAAGACTCCTTACATCACGATAGCAGATTGGAATCAAGCTGCTAAGGAACATCCAGAAATTTGGACTGGGACAGACCAAGTCCATTTTGGAAGTGACAATAGTAAAATTGAAGCAGGAGCTAAATTGTATGCAGATACCATTGCTGCAGCCTTGCAAACAGCTCAAGACAAGCCGGTCAAATCAAAATAACTTGTATTAAAAAGAGAAGAGTTGGAGAAATCCAGCTCTTTTAAAATATCTCTAGAAAACAGGTCTATACCATTTACAAATGAATCAGAAAGGTTTATAATATAATTGACATAATAAATATCAAAAGTAATCTTTTAAGGAGGTCATTATTATGCCTAATTACGTTAAAGCGGATCAGTTTTTCTATCCATTTGGCATTCGTCGCGGTGGGTACTTAGAACTTGTTGATGGCAAATTTGGGAAACATGTGGATCAAATTCCTGAAGGAGCAGAGGTTCTTGACTATACTGGTTATAGCATTGCACCAGGTCTTGTGGATACTCATATTCATGGATATGCAGGTGTAGATGTGATGGACAACAACATTGAAGGTACATTGCATACTATGAGTGAAGGACTTCTTAGTACCGGTGTTACCAGTTTCTTGCCCACAACTTTAACAGCCACTTATGAGCAATTGCTTGCAGTCACTGAAAATCTTGGAAACCATTATAAAGAAGCAACAGGTGCTAAGATTCGTGGGATTTATTATGAAGGTCCATATTTCACAGAAACTTTTAAGGGGGCACAAAATCCAACTTATATGAGAGACCCGGGTGTTGAGGAGTTTCATTCTTGGCAGGATGCTGCAAAAGGGATGCTAAATAAAATCGCTATTGCACCAGAACGTGATGGAGTGGAAGATTTTGTACGTACTATTACAGGTGAAGGTGTGACAGTTGCACTTGGACACTCAGATGCGACATTTGAACAAGCTAAGAAGGCAGTTGATGCTGGAGCTAGTGTATGGGTACATGCCTATAATGGGATGCGTGGTTTAACACACCGCGAACTAGGTATGGTAGGAGCTATGTATGAGCTCCCACATACTTACGCAGAATTGATCTGTGATGGTTATCACGTAGATCCAAAAGCTTGTGAGATTTTACTTAAGCAAAAGGGGACAGAAAACATCGCTCTTATTACGGACTGTATGACAGCTGGTGGGCTTGAAGACGGTGACTATATGTTGGGAGAATTCCCTGTTGTAGTAGCAAATGGAACTGCACGTCTCAAATCTACTGGTAATTTGGCAGGTTCTATCCTCAAACTTAAAGATGGTATGAGAAATGTTGTCGAATGGGGAATTGCGAATCCGCATGAAGCGGTCATGATGGCCAGCCTTAACCCAGCTAAATCTGTTAATATTGACGATGTCTGTGGACAAATTCGTGAAGGTTATGATGCTGACTTTATCGTACTAGATAAAGATTTGGAATTGGTAGCAACCTATCTAGATGGCGTGAAACGTTATCAAGCATAAGAGAGAAAGCAGGAGTTAGATACTAGCTTCTGCTTTTTTATGCAGGGTACTTTACTGGTAAATAAAAAAGTTAAGAAAATCACAAAAAGACTTGAACAAGCAAATGAAAAGGCTTACAATTATATTATAAATAGTACAAATAAAAAAACGGAGGAAAGCTTTATGAAAGCCTATACTTATGTTAAACCAGGACTTGCTTCTTTTGTTGATGTAGACAAACCAGTTATTCGCAAGCCAACAGACGCTATTGTGCGTATCGTAAAAACTACTATTTGTGGAACAGACCTCCATATTATCAAAGGGGATGTTCCTGCTTGCCAAAGTGGTACCATTCTTGGTCACGAAGGGATTGGGATTGTTGAAGAAGTTGGAGAAGGAGTTTCGAATTTCAAAAAAGGCGACAAGGTCTTGATTTCTTGTGTCTGTGCCTGTGGTAAATGCTACTACTGTAAAAAAGGAATTTATGCCCATTGTGAAGACGAAGGGGGCTGGATTTTCGGTCACTTGATTGACGGTATGCAGGCTGAATATCTACGTGTCCCTCACGCAGATAACACTCTTTACCATACTCCAGAAGACTTGTCAGATGAAGCCTTGGTTATGCTATCAGACATTCTACCTACTGGATATGAAATTGGTGTCTTGAAAGGGAAAGTAGAACCTGGTTGCAGCGTAGCCATTATTGGTTCAGGTCCAGTTGGATTGGCTGCTCTTTTGACAGCTCAGTTCTACTCACCAGCCAAATTGATTATGGTGGACTTAGACGATAACCGCTTGAAAACTGCTGTATCATTTGGTGCGACTCACAAGGTTAATTCTTCAGACCCTGAAAAAGCCATTAAAGAAATTTATGATTTGACAGATGGTCGTGGTGTAGATGTTGCTATCGAAGCTGTTGGTATTCCTGCAACATTTGATTTCTGTCAAAAGATTATAGGTATAGACGGAACAGTTGCCAACTGTGGTGTACATGGTAAACCAGTCGAATTCGATTTGGACAAACTTTGGATTCGCAACATCAATGTAACAACTGGTTTGGTATCTACAAATACCACTCCACAATTGTTGAAAGCTCTTGAAAGTCATAAGATTGAACCAGAAAAATTGGTAACCCATTATTTCAAACTCAGTGAAATTGAAAAAGCTTATGAAGTATTCAGTAAGGCAGCAGACCACCATGCAATCAAGGTCATTATTGAAAACGATATTTCTGAAGCCTAGGTAGTAACAAGATTTTGGAACATAAGCAAATAGAAATTCAGTCATCATAGTATGGCTGGATTTTTTATCAAAAAAATTAAGAAATGAGCATATTTCTTTCCTTGTTTAGCGGAATTGGTTATAATATACGGTACAAAGGAATGAATGAATATGTATCGTGTTATAGAAATGTACGGAGATTTTGAACCTTGGTGGTTTATAGAAGGTTGGGAAGAAGATATTGTAGCAAGTAAGAAATTTGATCAGTATTATGATGCTCTCAAATACTATAAAACTTGCTGGTTTAGACTGGAACAAGAATCCCCTCTTTATAAAAGTAGAAGTGACTTGATGACTATTTTTTGGGATCCAGAAGACCAACGCTGGTGTGATGAATGTGACGACTATTTACAACAATACCATTCTTTGGCTCTTTTGCAGGACGAGCAGGTTATCCCAGATGAAAAATTACGTCCAGGCTATGAAAAACAAACAGGTCAGGAAAGGCACCGTTCTTGCCGTATGAAATTAAAATAGAGAAAAAGTAACTTTTTGGAGTTGCTTTTTTTATTTTTCCAAATCTTTGCGAATAGTATAGGTGAGGAGGTAAGTATGGTTCAAGAAATTGCACAAGAAATCATTCGTTCGGCCCGGAAAAAAGGGGCGCAAGACATTTATTTTGTCCCTAAGTTAGACGCCTATGAACTTCATATGAGGGTAGGAGACAAGCGCTGTAAAATCGGTTGTTATGATTTCGAAAAATTTGCGGCCGTCATCAGTCACTTTAAGTTTGTGGCGGGTATGAATGTTGGAGAAAAGCGACGTAGTCAACTTGGTTCCTGTGATTATGCCTATGACCAGAAGATGGCGTCCCTACGTCTATCTACTGTAGGCGATTATCGAGGGCAGGAGAGTTTGGTGATTCGCTTGTTGCATGATGAGGAGCAGGATTTGCATTTTTGGTTTCAGGATATTGAAGAACTTGGCAAGCAGTATAGGCAACGGGGACTTTATCTTTTTGCTGGTCCAGTCGGAAGTGGCAAGACAACCTTGATGCATGAACTGGCCAAGTTACTCTTTAAAGGACAGCAAGTTATGTCCATCGAAGATCCTGTAGAAATCAAGCAGGACGACATGCTTCAGTTGCAGTTGAACGAAGCAATCGGGTTGACCTATGAAAATCTCATCAAACTTTCCTTGCGTCATCGGCCAGATCTCTTGATTATCGGAGAAATTCGGGACAGCGAGACGGCGCGTGCAGTGGTCAGAGCTAGTTTGACAGGTGCGACAGTCTTTTCAACCATTCATGCCAAGAGTATCCGAGGTGTTTATGAGCGCCTGCTGGAGTTGGGTGTGAGTGAGGAGGAATTGGCAGTCGTTCTGCAAGGAGTCTGCTACCAAAGATTAATCGGGGGAGGAGGAATCGTTGACTTTGCCAACAAAGACTATCAAGAACACCAGCCAACTAGCTGGAATGAACAGATTGACCAGCTTTTTAAAGATGGACATATCACAAGTCTTCAGGCTGAAACGGAAAAAATTAGCTACAGCTAAGCAAAAAAATATCATCACCCTGTTTAACAATCTCTTTTCCAGCGGTTTTCATCTGGTGGAGACAATCTCTTTTTTAGATAGGAGTGCCTTGTTGGACAAGCAGTGTGTGACACAAATGCGCACGGGCTTGTCTCAGGGGAAATCATTCTCAGAAATGATGGAAAGTTTGGGATTTTCAAGTGCCATTGTCACCCAGTTATCTCTAGCTGAAGTCCATGGGAATCTTCACCTGAGTTTGGGAAAGATAGAAGAATATCTAGACAATCTTGCCAAGGTCAAGAAAAAATTAATTGAAGTAGCGACCTATCCCTTGATTTTACTAGGTTTTCTTCTCTTAATCATGCTGGGACTACGTAACTACCTACTACCACAACTGGATAGTAGCAATATTGCCACCCAAATTATCGGCAATCTGCCACAAATTTTTCTAGGAATGGTAGGGTTTGTTTCCGTACTAGCCCTTTTAGCACTAACTTTTTATAAAAGAAGTTCCAAGATGCGCGTCTTTTCTATCTTAGCACGCCTTCCTTTTCTTGGAATCTTTGTGCAAACCTATTTGACAGCCTATTATGCGCGTGAATGGGGGAATATGATTTCGCAGGGGATGGAGCTGATGCAGATTTTTCAGATGATGCAGGAACAAGGTTCCCAGCTCTTTAAAGAAATCGGTCAAGATCTGGCTCAAGCCCTACAAAATGGTCAGGAATTTTCTCAGACTATAGGAACCTATACTTTCTTTAAGAAGGAGTTGAGTCTCATCATCGAGTATGGGGAAGTCAAGTCCAAGCTGGGTAGTGAGTTGGAAATCTATGCTGAAAAAACTTGGGAAGCCTTTTTTACCCGAGTCAACCGCACCATGAATTTGGTGCAGCCACTGGTTTTTATCTTTGTAGCTCTGATTATCGTTTTACTTTATGCGGCAATGCTCATGCCCATGTATCAAAATATGGAGGTAAATTTTTAACATGAAAAAAATGATGACATTCTTGAAAAAAGCGAAAGTGAAGGCTTTCACGCTTGTGGAGATGTTGGTGGTCTTGCTCATCATCAGCGTGCTTCTCTTGCTCTTTGTACCTAATCTGACCAAGCAAAAAGAAGCAGTCAACGACAAAGGAAAAGCTGCTGTTGTTAAGGTTGTGGAAAGTCAGGCAGAACTTTATAGCTTGGATAAAAATGAAGATGCTAGCCTAAGCAAGTTACAAGCAGATGGGCGTATTACTCCTGAACAGGCTAAAGCTTATAAAGAATACCATGCTAAACAAGGTACCAGTCAAAGTGTTTCAGATTAAGGCCTTTACCATGCTTGAAAGTCTCTTGGTTTTGGGTCTTGTGAGTATCCTTGCCTTGGGCTTGTCCGGTTCAGTCCAGTCCACTTTTGCGGCGGTAGAGGAGCAGATTTTCTTTATGGAGTTTGAAGAATTCTATCGGGAAACCCAAAAACGCAGTGTAGCTAGTCAGCAAAAGACTAGTCTAAACTTAGATGGGCAGACGATCAGTAATGGCAGTCAAAAGTTGACAGTTCCTAAAGGAATTCAAGCACCATTGGGACAAAGTATCACATTTGACCGAGCTGGGGGCAATTCGTCCCTGGCTAAGGTTGAATTTCAGACCAGTAAAGGAGCGATTCGTTATCAATTATATCTAGGAAATGGAAAAATTAAACGCATTAAGGAAACAAAAAATTAGGGCAGTGATTTTACTGGAAGCAGTGGTTGCTTTAGCTATCTTTGCTAGTATTGCGACCCTACTTTTGGGACAAATTCAAAAAAATAGGCAAGAAGAAGCAAAAATCTTGCAAAAGGAAGAAGTCTTGAGGGTAGCTAAGATGGCCTTGCAGACAGGTCAAAATCAGGTAAAGATAAACGGAGTGGAGATTCAGGTGTTTTCTAGTGAAAAGGGATTGGAGGTTTATCATGGTTCAGAACAGTTGTTGGCTATCAAAGAGCCATAAGGTCAAGGCTTTCACCTTGTTGGAATCACTGATTGCTCTCATTGTCATCAGTGGAAGTTTACTCCTCTTTCAAGCCATGAGTCAGCTCCTCATTTCAGAAGTTCGCTACCAGCAACAAAGCGAGCAAAAGGAGTGGCTCCTGTTTGTGGACCAGCTGGAGGCAGAATTAGACCGTTCGCAGTTCGAAAAAGTAGAAGGTAATCGCATTTATATGAAGCAGGATGGCAAGGATATCTCTATTGGTAAGTTAAAATCGGATGATTTTCGGAAAACTGATGCCAGTGGACGAGGATATCAGCCTATGGTTTATGGACTTAAATCTGCGCAGATTACAGAGGACAATCAGTTGGTTCGTTTTCGTTTTCAGTTCAAAAAAGGCTTAGAAAGGGAGTTCATCTATCGTGTGGAAAAAGAAAAAAGTTAAGGCAGGTGTTCTCCTCTATGCAGTCACCATGGCAGCCATCTTTAGTCTTTTGTTACAATTTTACTTGAACCGACAAGTCGCCCACTATCAAGACTATGCTTTAAATAAAGAAAAGTTGGTTGCTTTTGCCATGGCTAAGCGAACCAAAGATAAGGTTGAGCAAGAAAGTGGGGAACAGGCCTTTAATCTGGGTCAGGTGAGCTATCAAAATAAGAAAACAAGCTTGGTGACGACAGTTCGTACGCCTAAGAGTCAATATGAGTTTCTGTTTCCTTCCGTCAAAATCAAAGAAGAGAAAACGGATAAAAAGGAAAAGGTAGTGACTGATTCAAGTAATCAAGCAGAGAAGAAAAAATCAGAAGAGAAGGTTGAAAAGAAAGAGAATTCCTAGCCAATCAAGCTATTTTGTGCTAAACTAAAAATATGAAACATGATTTTAACCATAAAGCAGAAACTTTTGATTCACCTAAAAATATCTTCCTTGTAAACTTGGTTTGTCAAGCAGTCGAGAAACAGATTGATCTTCTATCAGACAAAGAAATTTTGGATTTTGGTGGAGGGACGGGTCTGTTAACCTTGCCCCTAGCCAAGCAGGCCAAGTCTGTAACATTGGTGGATATTTCGGAGAAAATGCTGGAGCAAGCTCGTTTGAAAGCAGAGCAGCAAGACATCAAGAATATCCAGTTTCTGGAGCAAGATTTACTGGCAAATCCCTTGGAGCAAGAGTTTGATCTCATTGTTGTTTGTCGTGTTCTTCATCATATGCCTGATTTGGATGAGGCTCTCTCACTGTTTCATCAACATCTGAGAGAAAACGGACAACTCCTCATTGCTGATTTTACCAAGACAGAAGCTAACCATTATGGATTTGAATTGGTTGAACTGGAAAAACAGCTAATTGAGCATGGTTTTTCATCTGTACATAGTCAGATCCTCTATAGCGCTGAAGACCTGTTTCAAGGAAATTACTCAGAACTCTTTTTAACAATAGCCCAAAAATCACTCGCCTAGTCAGGGAGTGATTTTTCTATAAGGATGGAAAAAAGAAGGGAAATTTGATAAGATAGGAATATGGATTTTGAAAAAATTGAACAAGCTTATACTTATTTACTAGAGAGTGTCCAAGTCATTCAAAGTGATTTGGCGACCAACTTTTATGACGCCCTGGTGGAGCAAAACAGCATCTATTTGGATGGTGAGACTGAGTTAGAGCAAGTCAAGGAGAACAATCAGGCCCTTAAACGCTTAGCGCTACGCAAAGAAGAATGGCTCAAGACCTACCAGTTTCTCTTGATGAAGGCTGGGCAAACAGAACCCTTGCAGGCCAATCACCAGTTTACACCAGATGCCATTGCTTTGCTTTTGGTGTTTATTGTGGAAGAGTTGTTTAAAGAAGAGGAAATCACTATCCTCGAAATGGGTTCCGGGATGGGAATTCTGGGTGCTACTTTCTTGACCTCGCTTGATAAAAAGGTGGATTACTTGGGAATGGAAGTGGATGATTTGCTGATTGATTTGGCAGCTAGCATGGCTGATGTGATTGGTTTGCAGGCTGGCTTTGTCCAAGGAGATGCCGTTCGTCCACAAATGCTCAAAGAAAGTGATGTGGTCATCAGCGACTTGCCTGTTGGCTATTATCCTGATGACGCCGTTGCGTCGCGTCATCAAGTTGCTTCTAGCCAAGAACATACTTACGCCCATCACTTGCTCATGGAACAAGGACTTAAGTATCTCAAGTCAGATGGATACGCTATTTTTCTCGCTCCGAGTGATTTGTTGACCAGCCCTCAAAGTGACTTGTTGAAAGGCTGGTTGAAAGAGGAGGCAAGTTTGACTGCCATGATTAGTTTGCCTGAAAATCTCTTTGCTAATGCTAAACAATCTAAGACTATTTTTATCCTACAGAAGAAAAATGAAATAGCAGTAGAGCCTTTTGTTTATCCACTTGCTAGCTTGCAAGATGCAAGTGTTTTAATGAAATTTAAAGAAAATTTTCAAAAATGGACTCAAGGTACTGAAATATAAAATAGATTTTGTTATAATAGATGAAAACGCTTAAAAAGGGGTATCGTGTTATGACAAAAACAATTGCAATCAATGCAGGAAGTTCAAGTTTGAAATGGCAACTTTATCAAATGCCAGAGGAAAAGGTATTGGCGAAAGGTTTGATTGAACGTATCGGTTTGAAAGATTCAATTTCAACTGTAAAATTTGACGGCCGTTCTGAACAACAAATTTTGGATATCGAAAATCACACACAAGCTGTTAAAATCTTATTGGATGACTTGATTCGTTTCGATATTATCAAGGCTTATGATGAGATTACAGGTGTTGGACACCGTGTTGTTGCAGGTGGAGAATATTTTAAAGAATCAACAGTCGTTGAGGGAGATGTTTTAGAAAAAGTTGAAGAGTTGAGCTTGTTAGCTCCTCTCCACAATCCAGCCAATGCAGCAGGTGTTCGTGCCTTCAAGGAATTGTTGCCAGACATTACCAGTGTAGTTGTTTTTGATACTTCATTCCACACAACTATGCCAGAGAAAGCTTATCGCTATCCTCTACCAACAAAATATTACACAGAAAACAAGGTTCGTAAATATGGTGCCCACGGTACAAGTCACCAGTTTGTAGCAGGAGAAGCTGCAAAACTCTTGGGACGTCCATTAGAAGATTTGAAATTGATTACTTGCCACATCGGTAATGGTGCTTCTATTACAGCAGTTAAGGGCGGTCAATCTGTTGATACTTCAATGGGATTCACTCCACTTGGTGGTGTGATGATGGGAACTCGTACAGGAGATATTGACCCAGCTATCATTCCTTACTTAATGCAATATACAGAGGACTTTAACACGCCTGAAGACATTAGTCACGTTCTTAATCGTGAATCAGGACTAATGGGGGTTTCAGGTAAATCTAGTGATATGCGTGATGTGATTGCTGCTATGGAAGAAGGGGACCACGATGCCACTTTAGCCTATGAAATGTATGTTGACCGTATCCAAAAACATATCGGTCAATACCTTGCGGTCCTAAATGGAGCAGATGCTATTATCTTTACTGCAGGTATCGGTGAAAATGCTGCAAACGTACGTGAAGATGTTATCTCAGGTATCTCTTGGTTTGGCTGTGATGTTGACCCAGAAAAGAATGTCTTTGGTGTGACAGGAGACATCTCAACAGAGGCAGCGAAAATACGTGTCCTGGTTATTCCAACAGATGAAGAATTGGTCATTGCCCGTGACGTTGAACGCTTGAAAAAATAACTAAAATCAGAAAAAATATTCAGTACAAGGAGTTGGGAAAGAGATTTTTCCAGCTTCTTTTTCTGATGGAAATGTCCAAAACCTTGCTATGATTGGCTTTTTTGAAAAATATGGTATAATAGTAGTAATTTAATAGATGGAGTTGAGTTTTGAAGAAAAACTTTCGTGTAAAAAGAGAGAAAGATTTTAAGGCGATTTTCAAGGAGGGGACAAGTTTTGCCAATCGCAAATTTGTTGTCTACCAATTAGAAAATCAGAAAAACCATTTTCGAGTAGGTCTATCAGTTAGCAAAAAGCTGGGGAATGCCGTCACTAGAAATCAAATCAAGCGACGAATTAGACATATTATCCAGAATGCGAAAGGGAGTCTGGTAGAAGATGTCGACTTTGTTGTCATTGCTCGAAAAGGGGTCGAAACCTTGGAATACGCAGAGATGGAGAAAAATCTACTCCACGTATTAAAATTATCAAAGATTTACCAGGAAGGAAATGGGAGTGAAAAAGAAACTACAGTTGACTAGTTTGCTAGGTCTATCTCTATTTATCATGACAGCCTGTGCGACAAATGGGACAACTAGTGATATTACAGCAGATTCGACTGATTTTTGGAGTAAATTTGTTTACTTCTTTGCGGAAATCATTCGCTTTTTATCGTTTGATATCAGTATCGGAGTGGGGATTATTCTCTTTACAATCTTGATTCGTACAGTGCTCTTGCCAGTCTTTCAAGTGCAAATGGTGGCATCCAGAAAAATGCAGGAAGCTCAACCACGCATTAAGGCGCTTCGAGAACAATATCCGGGTCGAGATATGGAAAGCAGAACCAAGCTAGAGCAGGAAATGCGTAAAGTCTTTAAAGAAATGGGTGTCAGACAGTCAGATTCTCTTTGGCCGATTTTAATTCAGATGCCGCTTATCTTGGCCTTGTTCCAAGCCTTATCAAGAGTTGATTTTTTGAAGACTGGTCATTTTTTATGGATTAACCTTGGTGGTGTGGATACGACACTTGTGCTTCCGATTTTAGCAGCAGTGTTCACCTTTTTAAGTACTTGGTTATCCAATAAAGCCTTGTCTGAGCGTAATGGAGCTACGACTGCGATGATGTATGGGATTCCAGTCTTAATCTTTATCTTTGGGGTTTATGCTCCGAGCGGAGTCGCTCTCTACTGGGCAGTGTCCAATGCTTATCAAGTCTTGCAAACCTATTTCTTGAACAATCCATTCAAGATTATCGCAGAGCGTGAGGCCGTAGTACAGGCACAAAAAGATTTGGAAAATAGAAAAAGAAAAGCCAAGAAAAAGGCTCAGAAAACGAAATAATAAGGAGGAATCTGGTAATGGTAGTATTTACAGGTTCAACTGTTGAAGAAGCAATCCAGAAAGGATTGAAAGAATTAGATATCCCAAGACTGAAGGCTCATATTAAAGTCATTTCTCGTGAAAAAAATGGCTTTCTTGGTTTATTTGGTAAAAAACCAGCTCAGGTTGATATTGAAGCTATTAGTGAAACAACGGTTATTAAAGCTAATCAGCAGGCTGTAAAGGGTGTTCCTAAAGAAATTAATGAACAAAATGAACCAGTTAAAACAGTCAGCGAGGCTACAGTTGATTTGGGGCATGTTGTAGAAGCAATTAAAAAGATTGAAGAGGAAGGCCAAGGGGTTTCTGATGAAGTCAAGGCTGAAATCTTGAAAAATGAAAAACATGCCAGCACTATTTTGGAAGAAACTGGACATATTGAGATTTTAAATGAATTACAGCTTGAAGAAGCTGGTTTCCGAGAAGAAGTAGAAACTCCTATTGTTGAGAATCAAGCTGAACAAATTGAAAGTCAAGAATTAGAAAATTTGGGCTTAAAGGTGGAACCAAGCTTTGATATTGAACAAGTAGCTACGGAAGTAACGACTTATGTTCAAACAATTATTGATGACATGGATGTTGAAGCCACACTTTCAAATGACTATAACCGTCGTAGCATCAATCTACAAATTGACACCAATGAGCCAGGTCGTATTATCGGTTACCATGGTAAAGTCTTGAAAGCTCTTCAACTGTTAGCTCAAAATTATCTTTACAACCGCTATTCAAGAACCTTCTATATCACTATTAATGTCAATGATTATGTTGAACACCGTGCAGAAGTCTTGCAGACCTATGCTCAAAAATTGGCGACTCGTGTTTTAGAAGAAGGTCGCAGCCATCAAACAGATCCAATGTCGAATAGTGAGCGCAAGATTATCCATCGTATTATTTCGCGTATGGATGGCGTGACTAGTTACTCTGAGGGTGACGAGCCAAATCGCTATGTCGTTGTAGATACAGAATAAGTAAAATCAGGTTTATCCTGATTTTTTGCTAGTTAGAGGAGGTTAAGTGGATGTTGAATAAGATAAGAGACTATCTAGACTTTGCGGGTTTGCAGTACCGTAATCCAGATAAAGCTGGTGATGAAAGAGAAAACATGTTGACCTTGCGGCAAAAAGGTCAAGAGGCTCGGAAGGATTTTACAGAACTGGCTAAAGCCTTTCAAGCAAGTCATCCAGAATGGCAACTCCAACAGACTAGCCAGTGGATGAATCAGGCACAGCGTTTGCGACCACATTTTTGGGTTTATCTACAACGTGAGGGGAAAGTGACAGAACCTATGATGGCTCTTCGTTTGTATGGAAGTTCTTCTGATTTTGGAGCCTCACTAGAAGTCAGTTTTATCGAACGTAAGAAGAATGAGGAGACTCTAGGCAAGCAGGCTAAAGTTTTAGAAATTCCAACCGTCAAAGGGATTTATTATCTAGCCTACTCAGATGGTCAAAGTCAAAGATGGGATGCGAACGAAGAAAATCGTCAAATTTTAAGAAATAAACTATCCAATCAAGAAGTCCGTAAAGTGTTAGTTAAAGCAGATATTTCTTTTATTGAAAATCAATCATTAGAAGTGATTTTAGAAAAATTAGAAGAAGCTTATGAACGCTTACTTCCCTACTATCAGGCGACCAGAGAGTAGAAATCACGAGACTTATCTAGAGTCGAATTGATTTATTGCTATTCTATGTATTTTTTCATATAATAGTAAAATAGAATGTGTGATTCAATAATCACCTCAAATAGAAAGGAAATTCTATGTCAAATCTATCTGTTAATGCAATTCGTTTCCTAGGTATTGACGCTATCAACAAAGCCAACTCAGGTCACCCAGGTGTGGTTATGGGAGCGGCTCCGATGGCTTATAGCCTCTTTACAAAACAACTTCGTATCAATCCAGCTCAACCAAACTGGATTAACCGTGACCGCTTTATTCTTTCAGCAGGCCATGGTTCAATGCTCCTTTATGCCCTTCTTCACCTTTCTGGTTTTGAAGATGTCAGCATGGATGAGATCAAGAGCTTCCGTCAATGGGGTTCAAAAACACCTGGTCACCCAGAATTTGGCCATACAGCAGGGATTGATGCAACGACAGGTCCTCTAGGTCAAGGAATTTCAACTGCTACTGGTTTTGCCCAGGCAGAACGTTTCTTGGCAGCCAAATATAACCGCGAAGGCTACAATATCTTTGACCACTATACTTACGTTATCTGTGGAGACGGAGACTTGATGGAAGGTGTCTCAAGTGAGGCGGCTTCATACGCAGGTTTGCAAAAACTAGACAAGTTGGTTGTTCTTTATGATTCAAATGACATCAACTTGGATGGTGAGACAAAGGATTCCTTTACAGAAAGTGTTCGTGACCGTTACAATGCTTATGGTTGGCATACAGCCTTGGTTGAAGATGGAACAGACTTGGAAGCAATTCATGCCACTATCGAAGCTGCTAAAGCTTCAGGAAAACCATCTTTGATTGAAGTGAAGACTGTTATTGGATACGGTTCTCCAAACAAACAAGGAACTAATGCTGTACATGGTGCTCCTCTTGGAGCAGATGAAACGGCGGCTACTCGCCAAGCGCTCGGTTGGGACTATGAACCATTTGAAATTCCAGCTGAAGTTTATGCTGATTTCAAAGAAAATGTTGCAGATCGTGGCGCATCAGCTTATCAAGCTTGGACTAAATTAGTTGCTGACTATAAAGAGGCTCATCCAGAACTGGCTGCAGAAGTAGAAGCCATTATCGACGGCCGTGACCCAGTTGAAGTGACTCCAGCAGACTTCCCAGCCTTAGAAAATGGCTTCTCTCAAGCAACTCGTAATTCAAGTCAAGATGCTTTGAATGTTGTAGCTGCCAAGTTGCCAACCTTCCTAGGTGGATCCGCTGACCTCGCTCATTCAAACATGACTTATATCAAAACGGACGGACTTCAAGACGATGCCAATCGCTTGAACCGTAACATTCAGTTTGGTGTTCGTGAATTTGCAATGGGAACGATCTTGAACGGGATGGCCCTTCACGGTGGACTTCGAGTATACGGTGGAACTTTCTTCGTCTTCTCTGACTATGTGAAGGCGGCTGTCCGCTTGTCAGCCTTACAAGGACTTCCTGTGACTTATGTCTTTACCCACGATTCTATTGCAGTTGGGGAAGACGGTCCAACGCACGAACCAGTTGAGCACTTAGCAGGTCTTCGTGCCATGCCAAATCTGAATGTTTTCCGTCCAGCAGATGCGCGTGAAACGCAAGCAGCTTGGTACCTTGCAGTGACAAGTAAGAAAACGCCAACTGCCCTTGTCTTGACACGTCAGAATTTGACTGTTGAAGAGGGAACAGACTTCGACAAGGTTGCAAAAGGTGCCTATGTCGTCTATGAAAATACAGCCGACTTTGATACCATCTTGATTGCGACAGGTTCAGAGGTCAATCTTGCTGTCTCAGCTGCTAAAGAATTGGCTAGTCAAGGTGCAAAAGTCCGTGTAGTCAGCATGCCATCTACAGATGTCTTTGATAAACAAGATGCAGCTTACAAGGAAGAAATTCTTCCAAATGCAGTTCGCCGTCGTGTTGCAGTCGAAATGGGTGCAACTCAAAACTGGTACAAATATGTTGGTCTAGATGGTGCTGTTCTAGGTATTGATACCTTCGGAGCCTCTGCCCCAGCACCAAAAGTATTGGCAGAGTACGGATTTACAGTTGAAAATCTAGTCAAAGTCGTTCAAAATTTGAAATAATCATAGAAATCAGAGTGAAAACTCTGATTTTTTATAACCATAAAAGTAAGGCACAACCTTGTAAAAGTAGCTGAAATTTGATATAGTAGTCCTATGTAAAAGATAAAGGAGAATACAATGAATCCAAATTATACATTTTTAATCATACTAGTCCTTATGATGGGCTTGATGTTCTTTACGCAACGTTCTCAAAAGAAACAAGCACAAAAACGTATGGAAAGCTTAAATAAACTACAAAAAGGCTATGAAGTGATTACAATCGGTGGACTTTATGGAACAGTCGATGAAGTAGACACTGAGAAGAAAACAATTGTTCTTGATGTAGATGGAGTTTACTTGACTTTTGAACTAGCTGCTATCAAGACTGTATTGCCGCTGAAAGAAACAGCTTCACTCGAAGGTGCAATTGAAAAATAAGACGGGATTACGAACTCCCGTTTTTCTATAAAAGAAAGGAAATGGGATGAAAAAACTAGTCTTTGTCTGTCTGGGAAATATTTGCCGCAGTCCTATGGCTGAGTTTGTGATGAAATCAATGACAGATAACTACGAAATCCAAAGTCGAGCGACTTCTTCTTGGGAACATGGCAATCCGATTCATAAGGGAACTCAAGGGATTTTTCAAGAGTATCAGATTCCTTATGAAAAAGGCAAAACATCGCTTCAGATTAGCAAGGAAGATTTTGAAGCCTTTGATTATATTATCGGAAT
The DNA here is from genome assembly GCF_003942775.1 of Streptococcus mitis. Lineage (GTDB taxonomy): Bacteria > Bacillota > Bacilli > Lactobacillales > Streptococcaceae > Streptococcus > Streptococcus mitis_CN. The sequence goes on from NZ_RJNX01000010.1 coordinate 33,996, forward strand.
GGACGCTTCAAATGTTTCTGACTTACGTCAGATGTGTCCAGTAGACTTGCAAGATAAGATTTACTCATTTGCATCTGAAAGTGTTCCAGATCCGTGGTATACGGGAGATTTTGAGGAAACCTATCAGCGTGTTCAAGAGGGCTGTCAATCTTGGTTAGAACGTTTAGAGAAGGAGAGTGAAGATGGAAAATCTTAAGAATTTTTACGAAAAGTATCGTGTCTATCTGACTCGTCCACGTTTAGAGCTTTTGGCAGTAGTTACGATTGTTTTTTGTGCTGTACTCGTCTTTTTTCTAAATATTCCCGGAAAAGGTGTTCTAAAGCTTGATAATGGAACCATTGTTTACGATGGCAGTCTTGTACGTGGTAAAATGAATGGACAAGGTACCATTACCTTCCAAAATGGAGACCAGTATACTGGTGGTTTCAACAATGGAGCCTTCAACGGAAAAGGTACCTTTCAATCTAAAGAAGGCTGGACCTACGAAGGTGATTTTGTAAATGGTCAGGCTGAAGGAAAAGGAAAACTAACAACAGAACAAGAAGTCGTTTATGAAGGGACTTTTAAACAAGGCGTTTTTCAACAAAAATAAAGCCTCCTTATCAAAGGAGGTATTGTTAGAATCTCGAAGTAAGCGCTTACCTGTAAATTCCTTTCTTTCCAAGCCCCCCTTCCAAATAAGTTTGTGAAATAAAAAATATTTGAAATAAGTTTCACAAACTTTGAAGAAAAAACCTGATAAGAAAAGAAAATGAGAAAAATTTCACAAGGAACTAAAAATTCTTTGTGAAATGTTTATGAAACTGTTTACAAAGTTAAAATAATACGTTATAATTAACTTGTGAAAAAATTAACAAAGGATATCGATCCTTGAAAGCTATGGAGGAAAATATGGCTGATAAAAAAACTGTGACACCAGAAGAAAAGAAACTCGCTGCTGAAAAGCATGTCGACGGCTTGGTGCAAAAAGCTTTAGTTGCTCTTGAGGAAATGCGTAAACTCGACCAAGAACAGGTCGACTACATCGTAGCTAAAGCGTCAGTGGCAGCTTTGGATGCCCACGGAGAATTGGCTATACATGCCTATGAAGAAACAGGACGTGGTGTATTTGAAGACAAAGCAACTAAGAACTTGTTTGCTTGTGAACACGTAGTAAACAACATGCGCCACACTAAAACAGTTGGCGTTATCGAAGAAGACGATGTAACAGGTTTGACTCTTATTGCTGAACCAGTTGGCGTTGTTTGTGGTATCACTCCAACAACAAACCCAACATCAACAGCAATCTTTAAGGCTTTGATTTCATTGAAGACACGTAATCCAATTGTCTTTGCCTTCCACCCATCAGCTCAAGAATCATCAGCTCATGCAGCTCAAATCGTTCGTGATGCTGCGATTAAAGCAGGAGCTCCTGAAAACTGTGTACAGTGGATTACTGAACCATCTATGGAAGCAACTAGTGCTCTTATGAACCACGAAGGTATTGCAACAATCCTTGCAACAGGTGGTAATGCCATGGTTAAGGCGGCTTATTCATGTGGTAAACCAGCTCTTGGGGTAGGTGCCGGAAATGTTCCAGCTTATGTTGAAAAATCAGCAAACATCCGTCAAGCAGCACACGATATCGTCATGTCTAAATCATTTGATAACGGTATGGTCTGTGCATCTGAACAAGCAGTTATCATTGATAAAGAAATTTACGATGAATTTGTAGCAGAGTTCAAATCTTACCACACTTACTTTGTAAACAAAAAAGAAAAAGCTCTTCTTGAAGAATTCTGCTTCGGCGTGAAAGCAAACAGCAAAAACTGTGCTGGTGCGAAATTGAACGCTGACATCGTTGGTAAACCAGCAACTTGGATTGCAGAGCAAGCAGGATTTACAGTTCCAGAAGGAACAAACATTCTTGCTGCAGAATGTAAAGAAGTTGGTGAAAACGAGCCATTGACTCGTGAAAAATTGTCACCAGTTATCGCAGTTTTGAAATCTGAAAGCCGTGAAGATGGTATTTCCAAAGCTCGTCAAATGGTTGAATTTAACGGTCTTGGTCACTCAGCAGCTATCCACACAGCTGACGAAGAATTGACTAAAGAATTTGGTAAAGCTGTTAAAGCTATTCGTGTTATCTGTAACTCACCTTCTACTTTCGGTGGTATCGGGGACGTTTACAATGCCTTCTTGCCATCATTGACACTCGGATGTGGTTCTTACGGACGTAACTCAGTTGGGGATAACGTTAGTGCCATTAACCTCTTGAATATCAAAAAAGTCGGAAGACGGAGAAATAACATGCAATGGATGAAACTTCCTTCAAAAACATACTTTGAACGTGATTCAATTCAATACCTTCAAAAATGTCGTGACGTTGAACGTGTCATGATTGTTACTGACCATGCCATGGTAGAGCTTGGTTTCCTTGATCGTATCATCGAACAACTTGACCTTCGTCGCAATAAGGTTGTTTACCAAATCTTTGCTGATGTAGAACCAGATCCAGATATCACAACTGTAAACCGTGGTACTGAAATCATGCGCGCCTTCAAACCAGATACAATCATCGCTCTCGGTGGTGGTTCACCAATGGATGCTGCTAAAGTAATGTGGCTCTTCTACGAGCAACCAGAAGTGGACTTCCGTGACCTTGTACAAAAATTCATGGATATCCGTAAACGCGCCTTCAAGTTCCCATTGCTTGGTAAGAAGACTAAATTCATCGCTATCCCAACTACATCTGGTACAGGATCTGAAGTAACACCATTTGCTGTTATCTCTGATAAAGCAAACAACCGTAAATATCCAATCGCTGACTACTCATTGACACCAACTGTGGCAATCGTAGACCCTGCTTTGGTATTGACAGTTCCTGGATTTGTAGCTGCGGACACTGGTATGGACGTATTGACCCACGCGACTGAAGCTTACGTATCACAAATGGCTAGTGACTACACTGATGGTCTTGCACTTCAAGCTATCAAACTTGTATTCGAAAACCTTGAAAGCTCAGTTAAGAATGCAGACTTCCACTCACGTGAGAAAATGCATAACGCTTCAACAATCGCTGGTATGGCCTTTGCCAATGCCTTCCTAGGGATTTCTCACTCAATGGCTCATAAGATTGGTGCGCAATTCCACACAATCCACGGTCGTACAAATGCTATCTTGCTTCCATACGTCATCCGCTACAACGGTACACGTCCAGCTAAGACAGCAACATGGCCTAAGTACAACTACTACCGTGCAGATGAAAAATACCAAGATATCGCACGTATGCTTGGCCTTCCAGCTTCTACTCCAGAAGAAGGTGTGGAATCTTATGCAAAAGCTGTCTACGAACTTGGTGAGCGCGTAGGTATCCAAATGAACTTCAAAGCACAAGGAATCGATGAAAAAGAATGGAAAGAACATTCTCGTGAATTGGCCTTCCTTGCTTATGAAGATCAATGTTCACCAGCTAACCCACGTCTTCCAATGGTTGACCATATGCAAGAAATCATCGAAGATTCTTACTATGGTTACAAAGAAAGACCAGGACGCCGTAAATAATTGTTATCAGCCTAGAGGCAGGAGAAATCCTGTCTCTTTTTTGTAATTCTATTTGAAAAATGGTATAATCATCGCATATATTTATTTGAAAATCAAACCTTTAATAATCATGCGAGGGGCAAATGAACAAGATAAATGAGTTAGGGGATAAAGTGCGACTTTTAAGAGAGGAGAAAGGACTTAGTCGTCCAGTTTTTTGCGGGGATGAGTCTGAACTATCAGTGCGTCAGCTGGTGCGGATAGAAAAAGGAGAATTTCGACCGACTATAAAAACACTAGAATATATTGCAGATAGATTAGAAATTCCGTCCTATGTCTTGATGCCAGATTATAAGGAATTGCCTAAACGCTACCAAGAATTAAAGTACTTTCTTTTACATCACCCTGACTATGGAGACAAGGAGTTGCAAGAACAAAAGGAAGAATATTTTGATGAGATTTTTGAGTGTTTTTATGATGACCTGCCCCGTGATGAGAAGATGATAGTGGACTGCCTTCAGGCAATAGATGCAGTGAGAGCGACTAGTAATTCTTTATACGGAAGTGGTGTGATTGAGGACAGTCTTCAAGACTTACTATCCAGAGATGTATATAAGGCTGAGGAATTGTTGAAATTGAGACTGTATTTTCTTTGTCAGTTAATGGATGGTTTAAACGAGGGTGAGATAAAAAAGTCTGATCATGAAACTATTCTTTATTTTCATGACAAATTAAGTTCTCAGGTTGATAAGATAGAGTTCGATTGTTTGGACTTACTTAGAGACTCCTTGTTAGCTTCTTTAACTTGTATAGAGGTTATGGGGTTGCTTCATTATTTTAAGAGGGCAGTCGAGACCTTAAATAAAATAGGGCAAAAAACACGAGATTTTCAAAAACAACCGATTGTCTTGATGGTGGAGTGGAAATATTATATTCAGATGGATTATGATACAGCCAAACAAAAGTATGAAGAAGCAAAAATGATGGCAAGGATGTTTGGCAATGGGAAGTTACTCGTTAGTTTAGATAATGAATGGGCCGAGGATCTAGAAAGATATCGTTAAAGAGTTTATAGGAGTGACATTTCTGTCATTGGAGAAATGTCGCTTTTTTGTTAAAATGAATTTTACTTGATATACATCCAGAAGCAAACTAGGGAATAGAGAGAAAGTTCTAAGTAGTAGGCTTAAAGGGTGGGAAATCAGTGCTGAAGTAGCTTGAAGGATTTTCTATAAGTATGATGTATGACGATAACGGTTTTAAACAAGGGGGAAAGAATGTTCATTTTATCCATTAAAAATATTTCAAAGTTTTACACTTTGGACGGTAAACATCAAGAGCAGGCTCTAAGAAATATTAACCTGCAGATTGCAAAAGGTAAAATTACAGCGATTTACGGTCCGTCAGGCTGTGGCAAAACTAGCTTGCTAAACATTATCAGTGGTCTAGATAGACAATATGAAGGAGTTTTAGAATTTAAAGGGGAATCCCTCCGTGACTTATCAGAGATTGAACTAACTCAATTTCGTAAAGATAAGATTGGATTTGTGTTTCAAAATTTTAACCTCATTCCTCATCAGTCTGTCTTGGACAATGTCAAGCTACCTCTCTATGTCAAAGATTTATCTGATAGGGAGATGACAATGATTGCAAAGGAGCAATTAAGTAACTTGGGCATGGAGCCTTTTATGGCTAAAAATGTTAAACAGCTTTCTGGCGGGCAAAAGCAACGTGTAGCAATCGCGCGTGCACTGGTAAATCAGCCTGATATGATTGTAGCAGATGAGCCAACGGGTTCGCTGGATTCTCAATCCCAAGAAAAGGTATTGGAGGTATTTAAAAATTTAGCCCAAACAGGGAAAACAGTATTGATTGTAACCCATAATCCAGAGGTTGCTGAATATGCAGACGTGATTATCAAAATGAAGGATGGTGAAGTCGTTGAAGAAGTCAAAAAATAAAGGATTATCATTGAAAAACAAATTCAAACTTTCTTTAAATAACTTTATGGAAAGAAAGTGGCGTAACCTATTGATTGCGCTAGCAACCTCAATCGGTTTTGTAGGAGTCTTAATTTCTTTCGGCTTGGGAAATGCTTTGATTTCGATGATTGATGAAAATACGAATGGAGGTCAAATCCCTTCTCAAGTTCAGATTGCTTTAAATACAGAAAATGCTGGACGAGGCTTTTTGAACCAAGATGATAAGAACTATATCACGGATACAGTTGGGAAAGAAGCTATTAAATATTTGGAGAGTCCTTTTGGGATGACCATGTCAAATATTACTATAGATGGTCAAGAAATGGATCTGAGTCAAACGATGCCTTCTTATGCTCAAGTAGTGAGTCTCTATGAGGATACAAGTATTTCTGTTAGTAGTAATGAGGCGGACAAAGTATTAGCCGGTTCCCTCTATACTGATGCAAATGAACAGGGCTTGACGATTCCAAGCAGTTTACTAAAAAATTGGAATGAACAGACAGGAAACAATCTGACAGCTACTGATCTTATTGGCAAATCAGTCTCAGCAAGTATTGTAGAAAATGCTGCCGAAGCTAGCAAGACTGCTCAATTTCAAACGAAGATTGTACGTGTAATCAATGATGAAGATGACATGGAGGACAGCAACAGTTTCATGCCGTCTCATCAAATGGAAACGATTTTGAAAGAGGCTGGATTTACAAAAGCTGTATCTTATTTTATCTTGGAACTCAAAGATCCATCACAGACAAAAACGGTAACAGAAGAATTACAGAAAAATAAGAAGTATACTGTGCTTTCTCAACAGAGGGTTCTTGATATTGTGATTACCTTTATTCGTGTCATTCAGGGATTGTTGATTGTGCTTTCATCACAAGCTATTGTGGTAGCCGCGGTCATGATTGGTATTATCATTTACATCAATATCATGCAACGTTCTAAGGAAATAGGTGTCATGAAGGCAGTTGGTTATCAAAATCGCGATGTCAAAGGAATTTTTATTTACGAGGCTATCTGGATTGTAGGTATTGCCTTACTGCTGGCATTTTTGGTTGCACAAGGGGTGGGAAGTTTGGCGAATGCGGTTGTAAATCACTTTTACCCATCCATCACTAAGGTTTTTGAATTAAATCTTCTATCTATTTTAGGAACTCTAGCTTTCGCTCTGTTACTTGGTTATGTCTCAGCCTACTTCCCAGCACGTAAAATTAGTAAAATGGATCCTGTAGAATCGCTACGATATGAATAGTAAGGGAGTTCTTGATTTATAGCCTTAAAAAGAAACTGACATAGAAAAACAATGCCCGTACTTGCAATTCAACTCAAATAGTTATATAATAGGTTTGTTGAAAGGTGATTTGTAGTGATTCAAGTTACTCTTTTCACAATAAAAATTTCATGATTTTCATAAGGAGGAAATCACTAATGGTAGTTAAAGTTGGTATTAACGGTTTCGGACGTATCGGTCGTCTTGCTTTCCGTCGTATCCAAAACGTAGAAGGTGTTGAAGTTACTCGTATCAACGACCTTACAGATCCAGTTATGCTTGCACACTTGTTGAAATACGACACAACTCAAGGTCGTTTCGACGGTACTGTTGAAGTTAAAGAAGGTGGATTTGAAGTTAACGGTAAATTCATCAAAGTTTCTGCTGAACGTGATCCAGAACAAATCGACTGGGCTAACGACGGTGTAGAAATCGTTCTTGAAGCTACTGGTTTCTTTGCTAAGAAAGCAGCTGCTGAAAAACACTTGCACGCTGGTGGAGCTAAAAAAGTTGTTATCACTGCTCCTGGTGGAAACGACGTTAAAACAGTTGTATTCAACACTAACCACGACGTTCTTGACGGTACTGAAACAGTTATCTCAGGTGCTTCATGTACTACAAACTGCTTGGCTCCTATGGCTAAAGCTCTTCAAGATAACTTTGGTGTTGTTGAAGGATTGATGACTACTATCCACGCTTACACTGGTGACCAAATGATCCTTGACGGACCACACCGTGGTGGTGACCTTCGCCGTGCTCGCGCTGGTGCTGCAAACATCGTTCCTAACTCAACTGGTGCTGCAAAAGCTATCGGTCTTGTAATCCCAGAATTGAACGGTAAACTTGACGGATCTGCACAACGCGTTCCAACTCCAACTGGATCAGTTACTGAATTGGTAGCTGTTCTTGAAAAGAACGTTACTGTTGATGAAGTGAACGCAGCCATGAAAGCAGCTTCAAACGAATCATACGGTTACACAGAAGATCCAATCGTATCTTCAGATATCGTAGGTATGTCTTACGGTTCATTGTTTGACGCAACTCAAACTAAAGTTCTTGACGTTGACGGTAAACAATTGGTTAAAGTTGTATCATGGTACGACAACGAAATGTCATACACTGCACAACTTGTTCGTACTCTTGAATACTTCGCAAAAATCGCTAAATAATTCTTGAGTCGATAAAAAGCAAGGCCTCTGGTCTTGCTTTTTAAATATTTAAAAATGGATGACGCTATCATCCATTCTTTTTTAACTCTTTTTCAAAAGTATCTGATAGGGTAGTGAAGCTTAATTTCTCTAGAGTAAGCGGATGGGTAAAGGACAGTCGAAAGGCGTGGAGCATAAGCCGACTTGTTTTTGATTTACTATTATAGAGAGGGTCGCCTAAAATAGGGAAGTTATGATGCGAAAGGTGCACACGAATCTGATGGGTTCGCCCGGTCTTTAGTTTGCAACGAACCAAGGAAGTTTTGTCTGGGAATTGCTTTAATCTGCTTACATGCGTTTCAGCATATTGCCCATTTTTTGCATCAACTATTCGTTTTCTGCGATCATGGCGATCACGTCCGATTTTATCCCTGAAAACAAGCTCTTTGCTGTTGATATTTCCGTCAACAAGTGCCCAATATTCCCTAGAAATCTCTTTTTTCTCCAATAAGCGATTGAGAATAGGTAGGATAAAAGGATTTTTAGCAAAAAGAACTAAACCGCTGGTCTCCATGTCTAGACGATGAACGACATAACAGGTTTGGCCAACGTAGGCGCTGATATGGTTAAGAAGAGCAATTTCGTTTGGTTGATTGCCGTGCGTTTTCATCCCCTCAGGTTTGTTTACAATAATCAAGTGTTGGTCTTGATAAATTTCCTGAACTAAGTCTGGGTCGCCCCAAGGGATTGTCTTTTTGGGATAATCTTCCTCGTCAAAAGTTAATTGGCAAACATCTCCAGGATTCACCATCTCGTTCCAGTGAACCTCTTCTTGATTTATCAAAATATGTTTCTTGATTCTCAAAAAATGACGGATTTTTCTAGGGATGAGGAGTTGTTCCTCAAGTAATTGCTTTACCGTCATTTGAGGTAGAGAGTCTGGTAATGTAAATGTGAATTTCATACAGATATTGTAACAAAAAAAGCCCTATTTGGATAGGAAATAGCTAAATTCTTGTCTTCCTATGATGAAGATGATAAAATAAACGCATGAAATTAGATAAATTATTTGAGAAATTTCTTTCTCTTTTTAAAAAAGAAACAAGTGAATCAGAGGATTCTGATTCTACTAGCTTACGTCGCTCTCGTAGTGATCGAAAAAAATTAGCCCAAGTAGGTCCAATTCGAAAATTCTGGCGTCGCTATCATCTAACAAAGATTGTCCTTATACTAGGTTTGAGTGCAGGCTTGCTAGTTGGAACCTATTTGTTTGCTGTAGCCAAGTCAACCAATGTCAATGATTTGCAAAATGCCTTGAAAACTCGAACTCTCATTTTTGACCGTGAAGAAAAGGAGGCTGGTGCCTTGTCTGGTCAAAAAGGAACCTATGTTGAGCTGACTGACATCAGTAAAAATTTGCAGAATGCTGTTATTGCAACTGAAGACCGTTCTTTTTATAAAAACGACGGGATTAACTATGGCCGCTTCTTCTTGGCTATTGTCACTGCTGGTCGTTCAGGTGGTGGTTCTACTATTACCCAACAGCTGGCTAAAAACGCCTATTTGTCGCAGGATCAAACTGTTGAGAGAAAAGCGAAAGAATTTTTCCTTGCCTTAGAATTAACAAAAAAATATAGTAAGGATCAAATTCTAACCATGTACCTTAACAACGCCTATTTTGGAAATGGTGTGTGGGGTGTAGAAGATGCGAGTAAGAAATACTTTGGAGTTTCTGCATCAGAAGTGAGTTTAGATCAAGCTGCGACTCTGGCAGGGATGCTCAAAGGGCCGGAACTGTATAATCCCTTGAATTCTGTAGAGGATTCTACCAATCGGCGCGATACTGTCTTGCAAAATATGGTTGCAGCGGGTTATATTGATAAAAACCAAGAAACCGAAGCTGCAGAAGTTGATATGACTTCGCAATTGTACGATAAGTATGAAGGAAAAATCTCAGATTACCGCTATCCTTCTTATTTTGATGCAGTTGTTAATGAAGCTGTTTCCAAGTATAATCTAACAGAGGAAGAAATCGTCAATAATGGCTACCGCATTTACACAGAGCTGGACCAAAACTACCAAGCAAATATGCAGGTTGTCTATGAAAATACAGCTCTATTTCCTAGGGCAGAGGATGGAACATTTGCTCAATCAGGAAGTGTAGCTCTCGAACCGAAAACAGGGGGAGTTCGTGGAGTTGTCGGTCAAGTTGCTGACAATGATAAAACTGGATTCCGGAATTTCAACTATGCAACTCAATCAAAACGTAGTCCTGGTTCTACAATTAAGCCTTTAGTTGTTTATACGCCAGCAGTTGAAGCAGGTTGGGCTTTGAATAAGCAATTGGATAACCATACCATGCAGTACGACAGCTATAAGGTTGATAACTATGCAGGGATCAAAACGAGTCGAGAAGTTCCTATGTATCAAGCCTTGGCAGAGTCGCTTAATCTACCTGCTGTTGCCACTGTTAATGATTTGGGCGTCGACAAGGCTTTTGAGGCAGGCGAAAAATTCGGACTCAACATGGGAAAGGTCGACCGTGTTCTTGGTGTCGCCTTGGGAAGTGGTGTCGAAACCAATCCTCTGCAAATGGCTCAAGCATATGCTGCCTTTGCAAATGAAGGTTTAATGCCTGAAGCTCATTTTATTAGTAGAATTGAAAATGCTAGTGGACAAGTTATTGCAAGCCATAAAAATTCACAAAAACGGGTGATTGATAAGTCTGTAGCTGATAAGATGACCAGTATGATGTTGGGGACATTCACCAACGGTACCGGTATTAGTTCATCGCCTGCAGATTATGTCATGGCAGGAAAAACTGGTACAACTGAAGCGGTTTTCAATCCAGAATATACAAGTGACCAGTGGGTAATTGGTTATACACCGGATGTAGTGATTAGTCACTGGCTTGGCTTCCCGACGACTGATGAAAATCACTATCTAGCTGGCTCTACTTCAAACGGTGCAGCTCATGTCTTTAGAAACATTGCCAATACCATTTTACCTTATACGCCAGGAAGTACCTTTACAGTTGAAAATGCTTATAAGCAAAATGGAATTGCACCAGCCAATACAAGAAATCAAGTACAGAGTAATGAATCAAATCAGGCGGATAATAGCCTTTCTGATATTAGAAGTCGTGCACAAAATCTGGTAGATGAGGCCAGTCGTGCTATCTCGGATGCTAAAATTAAAGAAAAGGCACAAACAATATGGGATTCAGTAGTCAATCTATTTCGTTAAGATGCTTGTCAAAGCCTAGCTTTCTTGTTATAATAGATAAGATGGAGGCGTTATGGCACTAAAAAAAGCAAGCCTAGCTTGTGCGGTTTGTGGTTCGAGAAACTATTCAATCAAGATCAGCGGGAACCCCAAGCCAACACGACTAGAAGTAAATAAATTTTGTAAACATTGTGGTAAGTATACTACACACAGAGAAACGAGATAGGAGAGAGCGATGCGTTTTATTGGAGATATTTTTAGACTTCTTAAAGACACAACATGGCCAACTCGCAAGGAAAGCTGGAGAGATTTTCGTTCTATCATGGAATACACTGCTTTCTTTGTTGTGATTATTTATATTTTCGACAAGTTGATTGTTTCAGGTTTGATTCGATTTATTAACATTTTTTAGAAGACCTGTGGAGTTATTCACGCTAGAAATCTTCTATTATGAAAGGAAGTATCATGGATAGTTTTGATAAAGGATGGTTTGTCTTACAAACCTATTCTGGTTATGAAAATAAGGTAAAAGAAAATCTATTGCAACGTGCACAAACCTACAATATGTTGGATAATATTTTACGTGTTGAAATTCCAACACAAACAGTGCAAGTTGAAAAAAATGGAAAGAGAAAAGAAGTAGAAGAGAATCGCTTTCCAGGTTATGTTCTTGTAGAAATGGTGATGACAGATGAAGCTTGGTTTGTTGTTCGAAACACACCAAACGTTACAGGATTCGTCGGATCTCACGGAAATAGATCAAAACCAACTCCATTATTGGAACAAGAAATCCGTGATATCTTGGTTTCTATGGGACAAACTGTACAAGAGTTTGATATCGATGTTGAAGTTGGTCAAACTGTACGTATCATTGATGGTGCTTTTGCAGACTATACTGGTAAGATTACAGAGATTGATAACAATAAAGTGAAGATGATTATCTCTATGTTTGGTAATGACACAGTTGCAGAAGTAAACCTAAACCAAATTGCAGAATTATAACCCAAAGAGAGGCTTGCCCTCTCTTTTTTGTGCAGTTTAGACGGTGTAGGGAACAGAATGGAGGAAATGGGACAAAAGTGTTTCTGAATCTGTTAGACTGTATCTAGAAAGGGGAACGTTATGTTTAAAGAATTGTATAAAGAAGTCCAGGGAATTGTATATAAGAGTAGAAATGAATATTACTTGCATTTATGGGAACTATCGGATTGGGACCAAGAGGGTATGCTCTGCTTACATGAATTGATTAGTAGAGAAGAAGAGCTAGTAGAAGATATTCCTCGTTTACGTAAATACTTCAAAACTAAATTCCGAAATAGAATTCTAGACTATATCCGTAAACAAGAAAGCCAGAAGCGTAGATATGATAAAGAACCCTATGAAGAAGTAGGTGAGATTAGTCATCGTATCAGTGAGGGAGGTCTGTGGCTAGATGAGTATTATCTCTTTCATGAGACACTAAGAGATTATAGAAACAAACAAAGTAAAGACAAACAAGAAGAGTTAGAACGCGTCTTAAGACATGAACGCTTCCGAGGGCGTCAAAGAGTATTGAGAGACTTACGTATTGTGTTTAAGGAGTTTGATATCCGTACTCATTAGGGAGTCATACAAAAAAACATAAAAAGATAAAAAAAGTTGTTGACAAGTTAGAAAAAGTCTGTATAATAGTAAGAGTTGAAAATAACAGCTCAGGTCCGTTGGTCAAGGGGTTAAGACACCGCCTTTTCACGGCGGTAACACGGGTTCGAATCCCGTACGGACTATGGTATGTTGCGGTTGAGGCACTTGATGAAAAAAAAGTTAAAAAAGTTTCAAAAAAGTGTTGACAAGCGAAAGCGACTGTGATATACTAATATAGTTGTCACTTGAGAGAAGCAAGTGACAAAGACCTTTGAAAACTGAACAAGACGAACCAATGTGCAGGGCACTACAACTAAGGTTGTAGTACTGAACAATGAAAAAAACAATAAATCTGTCAGTGACAGAAATGAGTGAGAACTCAAACTTTTAATGAGAGTTTGATCCTGGCTCAGGACGAACGCTGGCGGCGTGCCTAATACATGCAAGTAGAACGCTGAAGGAGGAGCTTGCTTCTCCGGATGAGTTGCGAACGGGTGAGTAA
>NZ_RJNX01000011.1:0-25140 GCF_003942775.1 Streptococcus mitis
GGAAGTGTGGCGACACATGTAGCGGACTAATACTAATAGCTCGAGGACTTATCCAAAGTAACTGAGAATACGAAAGCGAACGGTTTTCTTGATTTGAATAGATATTCAATTTTGAGTAGGTATTACTCAGAGTTAAGTGACGATAGCCTAGGAGATACACCTGTACCCATGCCGAACACAGAAGTTAAGCCCTAGAACGCCGGAAGTAGTTGGGGGTTGCCCCCTGTGAGATATGGAAGTCGCTTAGCTTTAATCCGCCATAGCTCAGTTGGTAGTAGCGCATGACTGTTAATCATGATGTCGTAGGTTCGAGTCCTACTGGCGGAGTAGTTAAGAAAAAGAGGTTTAGGCCTCTTTTTTTATATAATTAATAATCTATTTTGAGTTATTTGGTGTGAGATATTTTTTGCTGAGTAAAGTTTCATAGCCCTCCGTTTTCGAGCAAGGAGATCTTTTTAGTACTTTAATCGAGGGTAGCGAAGAGGCTAAACGTGACGGACTGTAAATACGCTCCTTCGAGGGTTCACATCCTTCCGCTTCCATTATCTTAGTTTTTGAAATTTAGGTAGTAGATTTGTTCCTATTCTGTCAACTTTTCCTATTTGTTATCTTTTTGAGGTTGGTATTTGAGCAATTCAGGATTTTATAATAACTGTTTATAATTTTTTGTTAGAATAAGGTCATAAAAAGTAAAGGAGTATATATATGCTACAAAGTATTTATGATCAGATGATGGATTTTTATAGAAATATTGAAGAAGAGTATGGTATGTTCTTCGGTGATAATTTTGATTGGGAACATGTTCATTTTAAGTTTTTGATTTATTATCTTGTCCGATATCGTATTGTGAGTCATCGGGATTTTATTGTTTACCATTATCGTGTTGCTTATCGTTTGTATCTTGAAAAATTGATAATGAAACAAGGTTTTGTTGCTTGTTGAGAAAGTATGAGTTAATTTCCGAACAAATTTAACTTTTTTTGGAAAAATAATGGTAAAAAGCCGAAATTTTTTCTAAATCATTTTTTAATAGTTGGAAATAGCAAATCTTTCTATTGTTTCTTCTTGATAAAAAGGCGATTTTTTCTTATAATAAATTGTAAGATATAATTGCAGGTGAGAGTCCTGCCATGTATGTGAGAAAGGAAGAGCCTGAGGGCTCAGACAAGATTATGACTTCAGTTGTTGTTGTAGGTACCCAATGGGGTGATGAAGGTAAAGGGAAGATTACAGACTTCCTTTCAGCGAATGCAGAAGTGATTGCACGTTACCAAGGTGGTGATAATGCAGGTCACACGATTGTGATTGATGGTAAGAAATTTAAATTGCACTTGATTCCATCTGGAATTTTCTTCCCTGAAAAAATCTCTGTTATTGGGAATGGTATGGTTGTAAATCCTAAATCTCTTGTAAAAGAGTTGAGCTATCTTCATGAGGAGGGTGTGACAACTGATAATTTGCGTATTTCTGATCGCGCGCATGTCATTTTGCCTTATCATATCGAGTTGGATCGTTTGCAAGAAGAAGCTAAGGGCGACAATAAGATTGGGACTACAATCAAGGGAATTGGTCCAGCTTATATGGACAAGGCTGCTCGTGTTGGGATTCGTATTGCAGATCTTTTGGATAAAGATATTTTCCGTGAGCGTTTAGAACGTAACCTTGCTGAAAAGAATCGTCTTTTTGAAAAATTGTATGACAGTAAAGCTATTGATTTCGATGATATTTTTGAAGAATATTACGAATATGGTCAACAAATCAAGAAATATGTGACAGACACGTCTGTAATCTTGAACGATGCGCTTGATAACGGTAAACGTGTGCTTTTTGAAGGTGCACAAGGAGTTATGCTAGATATCGACCAAGGTACTTATCCATTTGTTACGTCGTCAAACCCTGTAGCTGGTGGTGTGACAATTGGTTCTGGTGTAGGTCCAAGCAAGATTGACAAGGTTGTAGGTGTATGTAAAGCTTATACGAGTCGTGTAGGAGATGGTCCTTTCCCAACTGAGTTGTTTGATGAAGTGGGAGAACGTATCCGTGAAGTCGGTCATGAATATGGTACAACAACTGGTCGTCCACGTCGTGTGGGATGGTTTGATTCAGTTGTGATGCGCCATAGCCGTCGCGTTTCTGGTATTACTAACCTTTCATTGAACTCTATCGATGTTTTGAGTGGTTTAGATACAGTGAAAATCTGTGTGGCCTATGATCTTGATGGCCAACGTATTGATTACTATCCAGCTAGTCTTGAGCAATTGAAACGTTGCAAGCCTATCTATGAAGAGTTGCCAGGTTGGTCAGAAGATATTACCGGAGTTCGTAATTTGGAAGATCTTCCTGAGAATGCGCGTAACTATGTTCGTCGTGTGAGTGAATTGGTTGGCGTTCGTATTTCTACTTTCTCAGTAGGTCCTGGTCGTGAACAAACAAATATTTTAGAAAGTGTTTGGTCGTAAGAGATTTTTAAGATTTGTTTAAGATAGGTCGGGTATACTATAGACAGTTACAAGAAGACCTCCTAACTTGTTGTAACAAATATCCTAAACTTTTCTTTTTCATAATAATCTCCCTATAAAGTCACCGCATTCGGTGGCTTTTTTTGTCTTGGGATTCATGATATAATAATAAAATCGATAAGTAGGAAAAGGGAAATTGATGAATTATACAGTTGAAGAAAAAGAAGTCTTTATGAGGGAAGCTTTGAGAGAGGCTGAGATTGCTCTTGAACACGATGAAATTCCAATTGGTTGTGTGATTGTCAAGGACGGAGAAATCATTGGTCGTGGGCATAATGCGCGTGAGGAACTGCAGCGAGCGGTTATGCATGCGGAGATTATGGCCATAGAGAATGCGAACCTGAGTGAGGAGAGCTGGCGCTTGCTGGATTGTACGCTTTTTGTGACCATTGAGCCTTGTGTCATGTGTAGTGGGGCGATTGGACTCGCCCGTATTCCAAACGTGGTCTATGGGGCTAAAAACCAGAAATTTGGCGCTGCTGGGAGTTTGTACGATATCTTGACAGATGAGCGTCTTAACCATCGTGTAGAGGTTGAAATAGGAATTTTGGAAGATGAATGCGCAACTATTATGCAGGATTTTTTTAGAAATAGACGGAAAAAATAATTTTGCTTTTAAAATGAATAGGAATGTGATATAATAAATAGTGGAGCAACAGTTCTGCGTGAAGCGGGTCAGGGGAGGAATCCAGCAGCCCTAAGCGATTTGAATTGTGTGCTCTTTTTTTCGTGCTTTTTCCGAATAAATAAGATAGAATAATCTAGAATAAATGATAATAGAAAAGAGAAGATGATGAAAATTCGTGGTTTTGAATTGGTTTCTAGTTTTACAGATGAAAATTTATTGCCCAAGCGTGAGACGGCGCATGCGGCTGGTTACGACTTAAAGGTTGCTGTGCGTACGGTTATTGCTCCAGGAGAGATTGTCTTGGTTCCGACAGGGGTTAAGGCTTATATGCAGCCAACTGAGGTTCTATACCTATATGATCGTTCTTCAAACCCTCGTAAGAAGGGTTTGGTTTTAATTAACTCTGTTGGGGTCATTGATGGGGATTATTATGGAAATCCTGGGAATGAAGGGCATATTTTTGCGCAGATGAAGAATATCACAGACCAAGAGGTTGTTCTTGAAGTTGGGGAACGTGTGGTCCAGGCTGTCTTTGCTCCTTTCTTAATTGCAGATGGAGATGCGGCTGACGGCGTGCGGACTGGTGGATTTGGATCGACTGGGCACTAGAATGAAGATTATCTTTGTACGTCATGGGGAGCCAGATTATCGTGAGTTAGAGGAGCGTTCTTATACGGGATTTGGGATAGATTTGGCGCCCTTGTCTGAGAAGGGAAGGCAACAAACCCAGAAACTGAGCAAAAATCCCTTGCTTCCTTCAGCTGAAATAATCATATCTTCTGCAGTCACAAGAGCTTTAGAAACGGCTTCTTATGTGGCTTGTGTTACTGGACTTCCTTTGAGAGTGGAGCCATTATTGCATGAATGGCAGGTCTATGAAAGTGGCATAGATAATTTTGAAAAAGCTCGTACTATGTTTCTAGAAAATAATGGGGATTTACTTCCTAATAGTCCTATTCAATATGAGACATCTACGGAGATGAAGTCTCGTTTTCTAGAATGCATGGCTAAGTATCGAGAACATCAGACTGTGGTAGTTGTTGCTCATCGAATGCTCATGCGCCAGTTTGTGCCAAATGAGAAGATTGATTTTTGCCAAGTGATTGAGTGTGAGTTAGAGATATAGAAAGAGGTTTATTATCGCAAAGAAAAAAGCGACATTTGTATGTCAAAATTGTGGGTATAATTCCCCTAAATATCTGGGACGTTGTCCTAACTGTGGGTCTTGGTCTTCCTTTGTAGAAGAGGTTGAGGTTGCCGAGGTCAAAAATGCGCGTGTGTCCTTGACAGGTGAGAAAACCAAGCCCATGAAACTGGCTGAGGTGACTTCAATCAATGTCAATCGAACCAAGACGGAGATGGAGGAATTCAACCGTGTACTTGGAGGCGGAGTGGTACCAGGAAGTCTCGTCCTAATCGGTGGGGATCCTGGAATCGGGAAATCGACTCTTCTCCTACAAGTCTCAACCCAGTTGTCTCAAGTGGGGACAGTTCTCTATGTCAGTGGGGAGGAGTCTGCCCAGCAGATTAAACTACGTGCAGAGCGTTTGGGTGATATTGATAGCGAGTTTTATCTCTATGCAGAGACCAATATGCAGAGTGTTCGAGCTGAGGTAGAAAGAATACAGCCAAACTTCCTCATTATTGACTCCATTCAGACCATTATGTCTCCTGAGATTTCAGGGGTGCAGGGGTCTGTTTCTCAGGTGCGTGAGGTGACTGCTGAGCTTATGCAACTGGCCAAGACCAATAACATTGCCATCTTTATCGTAGGTCATGTGACCAAGGAAGGAACCTTGGCTGGCCCTCGTATGCTAGAGCATATGGTGGATACGGTGCTTTACTTTGAAGGGGAACGCCATCATACCTTCCGTATTTTAAGAGCGGTCAAAAACCGTTTTGGTTCTACCAATGAAATTGGGATTTTTGAGATGCAGTCAGGTGGCTTGGTTGAGGTTCTTAATCCGAGTCAAGTTTTCCTAGAAGAGCGTTTGGATGGAGCGACTGGCTCATCAATCGTTGTGACCATGGAAGGGACGCGTCCGATTTTGGCGGAGGTTCAGGCCTTGGTAACACCGACCATGTTTGGAAATGCCAAGCGTACTACGACAGGTCTTGACTTCAATCGCGCTAGCTTGATTATGGCTGTTTTGGAAAAGCGGGCAGGTCTTCTCTTACAAAATCAGGATGCCTATCTCAAATCTGCTGGCGGTGTCAAATTGGATGAACCTGCCATTGACTTGGCCGTTGCTGTTGCCATTGCTTCGAGCTATAAAGACAAGCCAACCAACCCTCAGGAATGTTTTGTGGGAGAACTGGGTTTGACTGGAGAAATTCGGCGCGTGAATCGTATCGAGCAACGCATCAATGAAGCTTCTAAACTGGGCTTTACAAAAATCTATGTACCGAAAAATTCCTTGACAGGAATCACTCCACCCATGGAAATTCAGGTCATTGGCGTGACAACGATTCAGGAAGTTTTGAAAAAGGTCTTTGCATAATCCGTGACAAATCCTCTTAAAAATGATAAGATAGGAGAAATATTTGACTATCAAATTTTCGAGGAGGGAATCGTGTCGTATTTTGAACAGTTTATGCAAGCCAATCAGGCTTATGTTGCCCTACATGGGCAGTTAAATCTGCCACTTAAACCCAAAACAAGAGTGGCTATTGTGACCTGTATGGACTCACGTTTGCACGTGGCGCAAGCTTTGGGATTGGCACTTGGGGATGCTCATATCTTGCGGAATGCAGGTGGTCGAGTGACTGAGGACATGATTCGTTCGCTGGTTATTTCCCAGCAACAGATGGGGACAAGAGAGATTGTGGTGTTACACCATACAGACTGTGGTGCTCAGACTTTTGAAAATGGCTCTTTTCAGGAGTATCTGAAAGAGGAACTAGGTGTCGATGTGTCAGACCAGGACTTCTTGCCCTTCCAAAATATAGAGGAGAGTGTGCGCGAGGATATGCAACTCCTTATCGAGTCTCCCCTAATACCAGATGATGTCATTATCTCTGGTGCTATTTACGATGTGGATACAGGAAGTATGACAGTCGTAGAATTGTAAAAAATTCATTTAGAAAGAAAGTGTATGAAGAAAAACAGTATTTTATTTATTTTTATTTTATTGCTATGTATTGGTTTGCAGTATGAAACCATCTACTATACGGACGGTTCGATGTCAGGTGCGGAATATGGACTAATGGGAGTTTCTATCTTTCTAGCTCTCTTTTACATGATTCCGGCTCTTTATTTCCTTTTCCGTATTGGGAAAAAATGGGAATTACCCAAGAAGGCCTTGATTCTGTCTTTATTGGGTGGGATGTTCCTTTCAGGCTGGTTGTCTAGTTTTGCTAATACCTATATCCATGATTTATTGGAGGTTCTTTTCCCAGATAGTGCATTTTTAAATGCCTTTGAAAGTGCTATTGTGGCTCCTTTGGTAGAAGAACCCTTGAAATTATTGCCACTTGTTTTTGTTTTAGCTTTGGTTCCTGTGCGAAAATTAAAATCTTTGTTTTTACTTGGGATTGCTTCTGGTTTGGGATTCCAAATGATTGAGGATATTGGCTACATTCGTACAGATTTGCCAGAGGGCTTTGATTTTACCATTTCAAGGATTTTGGAGCGTATCATCTCAGGAATTGCCTCTCACTGGACTTTTTCAGGTCTGGCTGTAGTGGGTGTTTACTTGCTTTACAGAGCTTATAAAGGACAGAAGGTTGGCAAGAAAGAGGGGGTTATTTTCCTAGGTTTAGCCTTGGGAACTCACTTCTTGTTTAACTCTCCTTTTGTAGAATTAGAGACAGAGTTGCCTTTAGCGATTCCAGTGGTTATGGCTATTACTCTCTATGGTTTTTATCAGGCTTATCGTTTTGTTGAGAAACACAATGAGTTGATGAACTAGAATATTTTTCAAAAGAATGATGCAAGGGTACAAATATGCTGCCCTTCTTTTATTTTTGATTGAAAAATAGTGCAAAAAGCGCTACAATGGTAGATGGAAAATCTTGTGAAAAGCACAAGCGATACATATATACCGGAGGAAATCATGTCTTTTTCTGATTTAAAGCTGTTTGCCCTTTCTTCTAATAAAGAATTGGCAGAACGTGTGGCGCAGGAGATTGGGATAGAGTTGGGGAAATCAAGTGTTCGCCAATTTTCAGATGGAGAGATTCAGGTCAACATCGAAGAATCAATCCGTGGGAAACACGTCTTTATCCTACAATCAACTAGCTCGCCTGTAAATGACAATCTGCTTGAAATTTTGATTATGGTGGATGCTTTGAAGCGTGCGAGTGCAGAATCTGTCAATGTTGTCATGCCTTACTATGGGTATGCACGTCAGGATAGAAAGGCGAGAGCGCGTGAGCCAATCACTTCAAAACTTGTCGCAAATATGCTTGAAGTAGCTGGAGTGGATCGTTTATTGACCATCGACTTGCATGCTGCGCAGATTCAAGGATTCTTTGATATTCCTGTGGATCACTTGATGGGAGCTCCTCTGATTGCGGATTATTTTGAGCGTCGTGGCATGGTTGGTTCTGACTATGTGGTTGTCAGCCCAGACCATGGAGGAGTGACTCGTGCCCGTAAGTTGGCAGAATTTTTGAAAACATCTATCGCTATCATTGATAAACGTCGTAGCGTTGATAAGATGAATACTAGTGAAGTCATGAACATCATCGGTAAGGTCGAAGGCAAGACTTGTATCTTGATTGATGATATGATTGATACAGCTGGAACGATTTGTCACGCGGCAGATGCCCTTGCAGAAGCTGGTGCTGTTGAAGTCTATGCAAGCTGTACGCACCCAGTTCTTTCTGGTCCCGCTATGGACAATATCCAAAATTCAGCTATTAAGAAATTGGTTGTTTTGGATACTATCTATCTCCCAGAAGAGCGTTTGATTGATAAGATTGAGCAGATTTCAATCGCTCATCTCCTAGGGGATGCTATTGTACGTATCCATGAAAAACGTCCACTTTCTCCACTTTTCAGTATTGAGAAAAAGATTTAATGACCAAGCCTGAGATGATTCTCAGGTTTTTTCATCTCTTTTCCGAATAAATAGATAGAGCCAGAGAATCTAGCAAATCTAGATTTAAAACTGTGGTATAATAAAAGGAGGAAAAGGATGATTCTAAGACATCCGGGCATCAGCCCAACCAACGATTTGGTTGCTAAGAAAATCTTTAGCAACCCAGAAATCACTTGTCAATTTATCCGCGATATGCTGGATTTACCAGCAAAAAATGTGACCATTTTGGAGGGAAGTAATATTCACGTCTTGCCTTCCATACCTTACTCGGCGCAGGATTTCTATACCAGTATAGATGTTTTGGCGGAGTTGGACAATGGCACCCAAGTAATCATTGAAATTCAGGTGCATCATCAGAATTTTTTCATTAATCGTTTATGGGCTTACCTGTGCAGTCAGGTCAATCAAAATCTCGAAAAAATTCGTCAACGAGAAGGTGATACACATCAGAGTTACAAACACATCGCACCGGTATACGCTATCGCAATCGTGGATAGCAACTACTTCTCAGATGACTTGGCTTTTCATAGTTTTAGCATGCGAGAGGATACGACAGGTGAGGTCTTAACTATCACAAATAATGGTCAGGAAAACCATCTAGTCAAGATGGCATTCTTAGAACTAAAAAATATAGAGAAACCAGCAAAGATAAGGTTCGCAAGCCGTGGTTGGAGTTTTTCGGGAACAAACCTTTTACTCAACAACCCTAGCGAGCCATCAGTCAGGCAGACCAACTGCTGGACTATAAGAGCTGGTCCGAGGAGGACAGGAAAATGTTTAGTGAACAACGCAGGCGCGAAGAGCAAGCCTTGTTAGCACATGACTATGCCTTGGAAACAGCTAGGGCAGAGGGGATTGAAAAAGGTTTAGAGCGTGGTCTTGAACGTGGCCGTGCTGAGGGGATTGAACAGGGACTGGAGCGTGGGAAAGTTGAAGGAAGGGAAGAAGGAAAACTCTTTGCTTTCCTAGATATGGTTCGACAAAATCTTCTGACACCAGAGGTAGCCAGTCAGCAATTAGGCATGACGGTCGCAGAGTTTGAGGCCTTGCTATAAGGTCACATTTTAAATAGTAGAAAGTTTATAAAATGGCAAGTTGTTATCAAAAAACTTGTCATTTTTGCTTGACATTTCGAAGGGGTTATAGGATAATACCATAGAAGTGAGTTCTGTCCGACTGTCTATGTGGATTAGATATGAATGATTTTAATCAAGGATTAAAAGTTTGTGAGATTTTCACTTGAATATAGGATATTTTAAGCGTATTCACTCTCACAAAGTTGTTTTTTCACCTTTTTTTCTAAAAATAGGAAAAAACTTTAAAAACTCGAAGAAAACCCTTGACAAATCCTGCAAATATTTATATACTGTATGGTAGTAAGATAGTCTTACGAAAAAATATTTTAAAGAAAAACAAAGGAGATAAAACGATGAAAAAAGTTTTATTGACAAGCGCAGTCGCTCTTGCAGCATTTGGTGCTGTACAAGCTGTTTCAGCAGAAGACACAACAAATAGCCGTTTCGGTTCTTCTTTCAGCACATATCATGGTGGAAATACTGAACCTAACCACAACATTTCAGGTGTAGATGCTTCAACAACAAACAGCCGTTTTGGTTATGGTTTTGCTATCGGATCTAAATACATCCGTTACGACCGTGACGCAGCACATGGATTTAACCGTCGTGTTCGTGTAACTGTTGTTGATGGTGGTAAACGTCCAGTTCCTAACGTAGAAGTAGACTTCTTCTTGAAACCTGCTTCAGGTGAACAGAAACCAGAATACTTTACTGTTAAAACTGATCAATCAGGTGATGCAGAACTTCCAACAGTATTCAAAGCTGGTGAAGTGATTCAATACCGTGTTGCTAAAACAGCTACTGACTTTAAAGAAGCTGTAGAACTTGTTGGCGAACTCGTTGTTGAAGCTGGTAACCAATATGCTGGTTCATTGTACACTAACGGAACAATCGAGTTGCCATACAAACTTGACGATCGTGCTGCAAAAATTGGTAACCAAACTACAGCTGCTCAATATGGTTGGGCTCAAACAGCTGAAGGTTGGAAATACTTCGAAAATGCTGCAGCTGTTACAGGTTGGAAACAAGTTGACGGCAACTGGTACTACCTAAACGATAAAGGTGTAATGCAAACTGGTTGGGTAAACGTTAACGGAACTTGGTACTTCCTAAACAAATCAGGTGCTATGCAAACTGGTTGGTTGCAAGATGGTGGTAAATGGTACTTCCTTGAATCAACAGGTGCTATGAAAGCTAGCCAATGGTTTGAAGTTTCTGGTAAATGGTACCATGTAAACGGTTCAGGTGCCCTTTCAGTAAACACAACTGTTGACGGTTACAACGTAAACGCAAACGGTGAGTGGGTATAATCCTAATACATGAAATATAAAACAGGAGAGTTATCTCCTGTTTTTTCTTGCATTTATCTTGTATAAGTATTATAATGGTTAAAAATAATAGGAGGTTTCCAATGAAATCAAAAGTGTTGAAAATTTTATTAGGTGCAACCTTGGCAGGCACTGCCCTTGTTGGAGCTAGAGTAACTGAAGTGAAAGCTTCGGAAACAAATGTTTATAAGACAGTTGTTTGGGTCACAAAACAGGAAGATGGAAAGGAAAAGATTTTAAAGAATGCGCAATCTTACGATTCATCAAAACCTGAAACATCTTCTCCAGGTACTTTTTCAGGGTATCAATTTGATACTTCTTCAATAGATGGAACTGTATTAAAGCATTACTTTAAGCCAGCAGTGACAGTTACGGGAGATAAGGTAGATGGACTTTCTGCAAAACCTGACATCTTAAAACCATTTAAAGATACAGTCAAAGGGACTTCTTGGTTGGTAATGGAATCAGATGGAACTAGTAGAGAATTAAAAGCTTTTCTTCCTGCTAATGCTGCCAAAAAAGCTGAAGAAGTTGAACATGGTACATTTAAAGGTTATCGTTTTGTAGAAACTAAGATTGACCAAGGAGTTCGTAAACATTGGTTTGTAAAAGACGATAGTGTTACTGGAACAGAAAAAGTGGAAGAGAAACTTACAGGTTGGCAATATATCGCTGATAAGTGGTATTTCTTTGATCAAGATGGCGTGAAGAAAACTGGCTGGGTAAATGATGGTAGCTGGTATTACTTAGCGGCAGATGGTAGTATGCAAACTGGTTGGAAGTTTATCTCTGGTAAATGGTACTATCTTAATAGCGCTGGCTCTATGCAGACTGGCTGGTTAAATCAAGGTGGCAAGTGGTACTATCTCTACTCCGATGGTGCAATGGCTACTGGTTGGGCAAAAGTAGATGGTGTCTGGTACTATCTAAATACTTCTGGTGATCTGGTGACTGGTTGGTTCCAAGCAGGTGGTAAGTGGTATTATGCCTATAGTTCAGGTGCTCTTGCAGTAAATACAACGATTAACGGCTATACTCTAAATGCAAATGGTGAGTGGGTGTAACATTATACACGGAATAAGTGATAAAGAGGTAAAAAAGATGAAAGCAAAACATATTTTAGCAATAGGTGCTGCAGGTGTAACATTACTTGGAGCTAGTACTTTGACTGCAGCACTTTCTAATCAAGATGCAGTGTATGCTGTCGAACCTAAAGCAAAACCAGCAGACCCATCTGTCGTTACTCGCACAGACTATAAGGTTTCAGGTGGAGCTTATGGAGCAACTTCTATTACTGGAATTAATAGTGATAACAAGTATAATGATCCTAAAGATATACCAGGTTATAAGTATATTGGTAGTGAACCTGATAATGGTGGAAGAGTTTGGGTTCATTATTATGTAAAAGACTCAGCATCAACAACTGGTTCAAGTGCAAACACAGGTAACAACACTGGTTCAAGTGCAAACACAGGTAACAACACTGGTTCAAGTGCAAACACAGGTAACAACACTGGATCAAATGCAAATACAAGTACAGGATCTAATATCGATAAAGACGAGTATAAATGGTTAACGGTTTCTGGGAAATACCAGCTTTATATTAATAATAATCTAGTCAAAGGTTGGCAGACTGTTGATGGTAAGACTTATTATTTTGATGAAAATGGTTTTATGAAGACTGGGATCTTAGAAATCAAAGATAAACGTTATTACTTTGATGAAAATGGCCTTATGAAATCTGGTTGGGTCAATGAAGGTGGTAAGGATTACTATATTACTGATGATGGTTCTAAACCAACTACTATCATTGCAAAAGGTGAGAAGATTTACTACGTTAAAGAGGGGATTCAACAAACAGGTCTTCAACAGATTGATAAGAAGTGGTATTATTTATTGGCAGACGGTAGCCGTAAAACAGGTCTCGTTCAAGATACAAATAAGAAATGGTACTATATTACAAATGATGGAGAACGTAAAGTTGGTCTCGTAAAAGATAGTGACGGTGCTTATCATTATCTTACTCCAGAAGGGGAACGTAAAACAGGTTCTGTCACTATTGACGGTGTGACTTATCGTTTAGCGGATCGTGCAAGTAGCAAGCCAGGATGGAATAAAATTGATGGTAAGTGGTACTATTATGATGCGGAAGATAACATGAAGACAGGTTGGGTTAAAGATGGCTCATGGTACTATTTGGATGCTTCTGGGGTCATGCAAACAGGCTGGCAAAAAGTTGATGGAGTATGGTACTATCTAGATGGATCAGGTGCCATGCAAACAGGTTGGTTGAACCAAGGTGGAACTTGGTATTACCTCAATAATTCAGGCGCTATGAAAACAGGTTGGCTAAACCAAAGCGGAACATGGTATTATCTAGATGGATCAGGTGCTATGAAGACTGGTTGGTACCAAGTTGGTGGTAAATGGTATTACTCATACTCATCAGGAGCCTTAGCAGTAAGTACAACTATCAATGGTTACACTGTTAATTCTAATGGTGAATGGGTCTAATACGAATCATGCAGAAAGTAAGAGGAATTTCCTCTTACTTTTTTATTGATAGAAGTTCTATTTCTTGATTTTTTCGAAAGAAAATGGTACAATGACAGCAAAAAGATATTAAAGGTGGTAAATACTTTATGGATAAGAAAAAACTTCTTACTGCTAGCTTGGCTAGTGTCGCAGTTCTTGGAGCAGGTTTCCTTGCTTCTCACCCGTCAGTTGTGAAGGCTGAAGAAGCAGCTTCAACTGCTGTAACTAAAGAAGATGTAGCTGAGTACTTCACTGATTTAGAAAAAAAAGCTGAAAAAGCTATTAATGAAAATGCTAAAATTACTGATAAAGAAGCAGCAATCTTAGAAGCTAAAGCAGCTATCGGTAAAGAAGATTTATTAAAAGCTATTGATGAAAAACAAATCACACCTGAAGATGTACTGAAAGATTTAGCAGAAGCTAGCAAGACTGAATCAGATGAAGCAGAAGCAGGAAAATATGGTGAAAACTATGCACCTCAAGAAGTAAAAGATGCAAAACCTGCCCCAGGTGCTGAATTAGTTCGTAACGAATCAGGTGAAGTAACAGAAGTTAAACCATTAAACGGTGGGATTGACGCTGATGCTCAAGATAAAATCAACAAACGTTTAGACGAAGAAAAAACAGATGTTAAAGATGCTGAAGAAAGACTAGCTGCAGCTAATCATGATGAAAAAGAAGCTGAATCTAACAGAGAAGAAGCTAAGGCAGCTGTAGAATCAGCTAAAGAAAATGTTAAAGCAGCTCAAGAGGAATTGGCAGCTGCAAAAGATCCTAAATCAAAAGAGGAAGCAGAGAAAACTTTAAAACAAGCTGAGCAAGATTTGAAAGATGCTGAGGAAGCATTGGATCAAGCAGATGAAGATTATTATTCATATGTTGCAGATCGCGAAGCTGAAGAAGTTCGTTTGGCGACACGTAATATTGCAAAATTAAAAGCTGAAGGAAAAGATACAACAGAGGCAGAAAAAGAACTTGATCTTGTATTAAATGGAGTAGAACCACTTGTACAACCAGAACTTCCTCTTTATGTTGAATCAGAGCAACCTAAATTACCAAATGATGGTGGCCCTTACCCAGGTGATCGTTATATTATTAACAGACCAGCAGGGACTCCAGCTACAACACCAGCAGAAGCTCCAGCTACAACACCAGCAGGGACTCCAGCTACAACACCGGCAGAGGCTCCAGCTACAACACCAGCAGTTGCACCAACTGTAGCAGTTACTAACAAAGATAACACTTACCAAGCCCCAGCTGCAAAAGCAGAAGATAAGAAAGAACTTCCAAATACTGGTGGTAAAGATAATGCAGCAGTTGCATCATTAGGATTCCTAGGATTACTCCTTGGTGCCCTTCCATTTGTAAAACGTAAAAACTAATTAGTTGAAGATATAAAAGAGAAGGATTTATGACCTTCTCTTTTTGTGATATGGGCTATAGTGAGAGTTCTGTTGAAAAGAAGAAAAAAGTGAACAAAATGATGTTTTAGTTTTGTTCACTTTTATGTTTATAAACTTATAACAAGGCCTCAAACTCAGAAACTGACATGCCCAGTTGCTGACTGGCAACCTCGGAAGTCAGGATACCTTGGCGAACCATGTCTAAGAAGGCAAAAAGTTTCCCTTCTTCCCTTCCTTCAACTTTCCCACGCTCTAAGCCTTTTTCTTCAGCTTGTTCCAAGGCATAATCCTGTGCTAACAAGGCTTGTTCTTCACGCATACGTAGTTCACTAAACATCTTCCTGTCCTCCTCGGACCAGCTCTTGTAGTCCAGCAGTTGGTCTGCCTGGCTGATGGCTCGCTCGGGTTGCTGGGTAAAGGGTTTGTTCCCGAAAAACTCCAACCACGGTTTGCGAACCTTGTCTTTGCTGGTTTCTCTGTACTTTTTAGTTCTTATTTGTGATGCTCTTTCAATAGTTCCTCAAACTCAGCCACGGTCATGCCTAATTGCTGGCTGGCAACCTTGGGAGTCAGAAGACCTTGGTGGACTAGATTTACTAAACCTACTTTTAATCCCTCTTCGATACCCTCAGCTCGACCACGCTCTAATCCTTTTTCTTCAGCTTGTTCCAAGGCATAGTCATGCGCTAACAAGGCTTGTTCTTCACGCCTGCGTTGTTCACTAAACATCTTCCTGTCCTCCTCGGACCAGCTCTTGTAGTCCAGCAGTTGGTCTGCTTGGCTGATAGCTCGCTCAGGTTGTTGGGTAAAGGGTTTGTTGCCGAAAAACTCCAACCAGGGCTTGCGAACCTTGTCTTTGCTGGTTTCTCTGTATTTTTTTAATTCCAAGAACGCCATCTTGACTAGATGGTTTTCTTGACCGTTATTAGTGATGGTTAAGACCTCACCTCTCGTGTCCTCGCGCATACTAAAGCTATGGAAAGCCAAGTCATCTTGGAAATAATTGCTGTCCACAATAGCGATAGCATATACTGGTGCGATGTGTTTGTAACTCTGGTGGGTATCACCTTCACGTTGGCGGATTTTTTCAAGATTTTGATTGACCTGACTGCACAGGTAAGCCCACAAGCGATTAATGAAAAAATTCTGATGATGAACTTGGATTTCGATAATAACCTGCGTGCCATTGTCCAACTCTGCCAAGACGTCTATACTGGTATAGAAATCCTGCGCTGAATAAGGGATGGAGGGTAATACGTGAATGTTACTTCCCTCCAAAATCGTTACATTTTTGGCTGGCAAGTCCAGCATATCACGGATAAATTGACAAGTGATTTCTGGATTGCTGAAAATTTTCTTAGCAACCAAGTCATTGGTTGGGCTGATGCCCGGATGACGTAATGCCATACTCTTTCTCCTTTCATTATAGCACATTTTCAAATCTAGGTTTACTGGATTCTTTGGCTCTATCTATTTATTCGGAAAAAGTGTGAAAAATATTGGGTATCGCTCTTCTCAATGGTATTTTTTGGTGCTTTCCTTTATAATGGGTGTATGGATAAGAAAAAATTATTATTGATTGATGGGTCTTCTGTTGCTTTTCGGGCGTTTTTTGCGCTCTATCAGCAGTTGGACCGTTTTAAGAATGCGGCTGGCTTGCATACCAATGCGATTTATGGCTTTCAGTTGATGTTGAGCCATTTGTTGGAGCGGGTTGAGCCGAGTCATATTTTGGTGGCTTTTGATGCGGGAAAGACGACCTTCCGTACAGAGATGTATGCGGACTATAAGGGTGGTCGAGCTAAGACTCCTGATGAGTTTCGTGAGCAATTTCCCTTCATTCGTGAGTTGTTGGATCATATGGGGATTCGTCACTATGAGTTGGCTCAGTATGAGGCGGATGATATTATTGGGACACTGGATAAACTAGCAGAGCAGGATGGTTTTGATATTACCATTGTCAGTGGGGATAAGGACTTGATTCAGCTGACGGATGAGCATACGGTGGTTGAGATTTCCAAGAAAGGTGTGGCTGAGTTTGAGGCCTTTACGCCGGAATATCTTATGGAAAAAATGGGGCTCACACCGACTCAGTTTATCGATCTCAAGGCGCTCATGGGTGATAAGTCGGATAATATCCCTGGGGTGACCAAAATCGGTGAAAAGACGGGTATCAAGCTCTTGCTGGAGCATGGTTCGCTTGAGGGAATTTATGAGAATATCGATGGGATGAAGGCTTCTAAGATGAAGGAAAATCTCATCAATGATAAGGAACAGGCCTTTTTGTCAAAAACACTGGCGACCATTGATACCAAGGCACCGATTGAGATTGGTTTGAAGGATTTGGTCTATAGCGGTCCAGATGTGGAAAATCTTGGAAAATTCTACGATGAGATGGGCTTCAAACAGCTCAAACAGGCTTTAAATGTGTCGTCAGCTGATGTTGCTGAAAGTTTGGACTTTACTATCGTTGAGCAAGTCAGTCAAGATATGCTGAGTGAAGAAGCTATCTTTCACTTTGAGCTTTTTGGTGAGAATTACCATACGGATGATTTGGTTGGTTTTGCTTGGTCTTGTGGGGATAAGCTCTATGCTACAGACAAGCTTGAACTTTTGCAAGAGCCTATTTTCAAAGATTTTCTAGAAAAAACACCTTTGAGGGTGTATGACTTTAAGAAAGCTAAAGTTCTCTTGCATCGTTTGGGTGTGGATTTGCAGGCGCCTGCTTTTGACAGTCGTTTGGCTAAATATCTCCTTTCGACTGTGGAGGACAATGAAATTGCGACCATCGCTAGTCTTTATGGTCAGACTTACTTGGTCGATGATGAGACTTTCTATGGTAAGGGAGTCAAGAAGGCCATTCCTGAACGCGAGAAATTCTTGGAACATTTGGCGCGTAAGCTTGCTGTTTTGGTTGAGACTGAGCCTATTTTGCTTGAAAAACTCAGTGAAAATGGGCAATTAGAGCTTCTTTATGATATGGAGCAACCTCTGGCTTTTGTCCTTGCCAAGATGGAAATTGCTGGGATTACGGTCAAGAAAGAGACCTTGCTTGAGATGCAGGCTGAAAATGAGCTTGTTATTGAAAAACTGACTCAGGAGATTTACGAACTGGCTGGTGAGGAGTTTAATATTAACTCGCCTAAGCAGTTGGGCGTGCTTCTCTTTGAAAAATTGGGGCTACCTCTAGAATACACTAAGAAAACCAAGACAGGTTATTCGACAGCAGTGGATGTCTTGGAACGCTTGGCTCCTATTGCGCCGATTGTTAAGAAAATTCTCGACTACCGTCAGATTGCCAAGATTCAATCGACTTATGTGATTGGTTTGCAGGACTGGATTTTGGCTGATGGCAAGATTCATACTCGCTATGTGCAGGATTTGACCCAGACTGGGCGTCTGTCTAGTGTGGATCCAAACTTGCAAAATATTCCTGTGCGATTGGAACAAGGCCGTCTCATTCGTAAGGCTTTTGTACCCGAGTGGGAGGATAGTGTGTTGCTCAGTTCGGATTATTCACAGATTGAATTGCGTGTTTTAGCGCATATTTCTAATGATGAGCACTTGATTAAGGCCTTCCAAGAGGGAGCGGACATCCATACCTCGACAGCCATGCGTGTCTTTGGCATTGAACGTCCTGAGGATGTGACTGCAAACGACCGTCGCAATGCCAAGGCTGTCAACTTTGGAGTGGTTTACGGGATTTCAGACTTTGGCTTGTCTAATAATTTAGGCATTAGCCGTAAGGAAGCCAAAGCCTATATTGATACCTACTTTGAACGTTTTCCAGGTATTAAAAACTACATGGATGAAGTGGTGCGTGAGGCGCGTGATAAAGGCTATGTAGAGACCCTCTTCAAGCGTCGTCGTGAGTTGCCAGATATCAATTCTCGCAACTTCAACATTCGTGGTTTTGCGGAGCGGACTGCTATCAACTCTCCTATTCAGGGATCGGCGGCAGATATTCTCAAGATTGCTATGATTCAGCTGGATAAAGCCTTGGTTGCAGGTGGCTATCAGACTAAGATGCTGTTACAAGTGCACGATGAAATCGTCCTTGAAGTTCCTAAATCTGAATTGGCAGAGATGAAAAAATTGGTCAAACAAACCATGGAAGAAGCCATTCAACTCAGTGTTCCCCTCATCGCAGATGAAAATGAAGGTGCAACCTGGTACGAGGCTAAATAAAAAGGGGGCTAGTTCTCCTTTTTTGTAGTAGAATTATGCAAGCCTTTTCAAATTGTGCTATACTGATGAAAAAGGAGGATTTCTATGAGTCAAGAATTTATCAATCCAAGTGATGGCGTGATTCGTCAGTATCTCGCAACGAGTAAAACCCTTGCTGTGGTGGGCTTGTCAGACCGTGAGGAAACAACGAGCAATCGAGTGACCAAGGAAATGCAGGCTCGGGGTTATAAAATTATCCCAGTCAATCCCAAGGTGGCAGGTGGCGAAATATTGGGTGAAAAGGCTTATGCTAGTCTAGCTGAGATTCCTTTTCCTGTAGATATTGTCAATGTTTACCGTCGCAGCGAGTTTTTGCCTGATGTGGCGCGTGATTTTCTCAAAGCTGACGCCAAGATTTTTTGGGCACAGCTAGGACTTGAAAGTCTAGAAGCGGAAGAAATCTTGCGTGCTGGTGGATGTGATGACATCGTGATGAATCGTTGTATTAAGAGAGAACATACACGCTTGATTGAGGAAGCATAAGAAAAAGGTAGCTGGTGGGCTACCTTTTGTGTTAGAAAATACCAATCAATGCTTGCATGCCAAGGCTGGTGAGGATGATGGCAATCCAGCAAAGGGCTCCAAGAAGAATTGATTTTCCGCTGGATTTGACCATAGCTACTAGATTGGTTTTGAGACCGATAGCACTCATGGCCATGATAATGAGGAATTTGGAGAGTTGTTTGAGAGGGGTAAAGAAACTACTGGACACACCGAGAGAGGTCAGGAGGGTGGTTAGAAGAGATGCAAGGATAAAGTAAAGGATAAACAGCGGGAAGACTTTTTTCAGTTGCAAACCTTGCTTATTTTTTTGCTCGCGACTTTGCCAGTAGGAGAGAAAGAGAGTGATGGGGATAATAGCCAGAGTACGTGTGAGTTTGACAATGGTTGCGGATTCGAGGGTATTGGTCTGGTAGAGACTGTCCCAAGCGCTAGCTGTAGCTGTTACAGAGGAAGTGTCATTGACCGCAGTTCCTGCAAAGAGGGCGAAGCCTTCATTAGATAGATGAAGCCAGGTACCTAGCGTTGGAAAGATGAGCGCAGCCAAGACATTGAAGAAAAAGATAACGGAGATGGCTTGGGCTACTTCCTTTTCCTTGGCATGGATAACGGGCGCTGTCGCTGCAATGGCAGAGCCCCCACAGATAGAAGAACCCACTCCAATCAAGGTAGCCAGTTTTGTGTCCAGTGCAAAGAAACGCTGGAAGAGGTAGGCAACAATCAAGGCTATTGAGATGGTGGACAGGATGACAGGGAGTGAAGATTGCCCAACTGCGAAGACTTGCGAGATATTGAGACCAAAACCAAGCAAGATAACGGCATACTGGAGCAATTTCTTGGAACTAAAGGTCAATCCAGCATCCAGTTGTTTATAAGACGAGAGAAAGGGATGGAGAAGCATGCCTATGAAAATTGCAAAGACAGGCGCGCCAATAACAGGGAAGAATCCTCCTAAGTACCAAGATACGATTGAAATCAGAAGGCAGGCCAATATACCTGCTCCATTTTTTGATAGAAATGACATAAAAACCTCCAAATAGAATCTGTTACCATTATAGACCTGTAAACAGGAAAAGTAAAATAGAAAGTGGAAAGTTATTCTATCATGTATTTTTGCGGTCGGGGGGCTTTTATAGTATAATAGAGATACGTTTTGAAAGTAGGAGGTATCTATGGACTTAACTAAGCGCTTTAATAAACAGTTAGATAAGATTCAAGTTTCGTTGATTCGTCAGTTTGACCAGGCTATTTCTGAGATTCCTGGGGTTTTGCGTTTGACCTTGGGGGAGCCTGATTTTACAACGCCAGATCATGTCAAGGAGGCGGCCAAGCGAGCGATTGACCAGAACCAATCCTACTATACAGGGATGAGTGGTCTGTTGACTTTACGTCAGGCAGCCAGTGACTTTGTTAAGGAAAAGTACCAACTGGACTATGCTCCTGAAAATGAAATATTGGTTACAATTGGGGCGACAGAGGCTTTATCTGCTACTTTGACAGCTATTTTGGAAGAGGGAGACAAGGTGCTCTTGCCAGCTCCTGCTTATCCGGGTTATGAGCCAATTGTCAATCTAGTTGGGGCAGAGATTGTCGAGATTGACACAACTGAAAATGGTTTTGTCTTGACTCCTGAGATGTTGGAGAAGGCCATTTTGGATCAAGGTGACAAGCTCAAGGCAGTTATTCTCAACTATCCAGCTAATCCGACAGGAATTACCTATAGTCGGGAGCAGTTGGAAGCTTTGGCAGCTGTTTTACGCAAGTACGAAATTTTCGTTGTCTGTGATGAGGTTTACTCAGAATTGACCTATACAGGGGAAGCCCATGTATCTCTGGGAACTATGTTGAGAGATCAGGCTATTATTATCAATGGTCTATCTAAATCACATGCCATGACAGGTTGGCGTTTGGGGCTGATTTTCGCTCCTGCGGCCTTCACAGCCCAGTTAATCAAGAGTCACCAGTACTTGGTGACTGCCGCAAATACCATGGCTCAACATGCTGCGGTAGAAGCCTTGACGGCTGGTAAAAATGATGCGGAACCTATGAAGAAGGAATACATCCAGCGTCGAGATTATATTATCGAGAAAATGACTGCTCTTGGTTTTGAGATTATCAAACCAGACGGTGCCTTCTATATCTTTGCTAAGATTCCAGCGGGCTACAATCAAGACTCCTTTGCTTTTCTGAAGGATTTTGCTCAGAAGAAGGCCGTTGCCTTTATTCCTGGTGCCGCCTTTGGGCGTTATGGAGAAGGTTATGTTCGCCTGTCTTATGCAGCCAGCATGGAGACTATCAAAGAAGCCATGAAACGACTTGAGGAGTACATGAGAGAAGCATGATTCAGTCTATCACGAGTCAAGGCTTGGTGCTCTACAATCGCAATTTTCGGGAGGATGACAAGCTCGTCAAGATTTTTACAGAGCAGGCTGGCAAACGCATGTTTTTCGTTAAACATGCTGGCCAGTCTAAGCTGGCACCGGTTATTCAGCCCTTGGTGCTGGCACGATTTCTCTTACGAATCAATGATGATGGGCTCAGTTACATTGAGGACTATCATGAGGTGATGACCTTTCCCAAGATTAATAGTGACCTCTTTGTCATGGCCTATGCGACCTATGTAGCGGCTCTTGCAGATGCTAGTTTGCAGGACAATCAGCAAGATGCCCCCTTGTTTGCTTTTTTACAAAAGACCTTGGAGTTGATGGAAGAGGGTTTAGATTATCAAGTTTTGACCAATATTTTTGAAATTCAAATCTTGACTCGATTTGGGATCAGCCTCAATTTTAATGAGTGTGTCTTTTGTCATCGGGTTGGTCAGGCTTTTGACTTTTCTTTCAAATATGGAGCCTGCCTCTGTCCAGAGCATTATCATGAGGATGAGAGACGTTGCCATCTCAATCCCAATATCCCTTATCTGCTCAATCAATTTCAAGCCATTGATTTTGAGACTTTGGAGACCATTTCGCTCAAGCCTGAAATCAAGCAAGAGCTACGCCAATTTATGGATCAACTCTACGAAGAGTATGTTGGGATTCACCTAAAATCAAAGAAATTTATTGATTCCCTAGCAGACTGGGGACAATTACTAAAAGAGGAAAAGAAATGAAAAAAATCGCAGTAGATGCCATGGGGGGCGATTACGCACCTCAGGCCATCGTTGAGGGTGTCAATCAAGCCCTAGCTGACTTTTCAGATATCGAGGTTCAACTCTACGGAGATGAAGCTAAAATCAAGCAATATCTGACAGCGACAGAGCGCGTCAGCATTATCCATACGGATGAGAAGATTGATTCAGACGATGAACCTACGAGAGCTATTCGAAAGAAAAAAAACGCTAGTATGGTATTGGCAGCCAAGGCTGTCAAAGAGGGAGAAGCAGACGCTGTTCTCTCAGCTGGGAATACAGGTGCCTTGTTGGCAGCAGGATTTTTCATCGTGGGTCGTATCAAGAATATCGATCGTCCTGGGCTTATGTCAACCTTGCCGACTGTAGATGGAAAAGGTTTTGACATGCTGGACCTCGGTGCTAATGCAGAAAATACAGCCCAGCATCTCCATCAATACGCGGTTCTAGGTTCCTTTTATGCTAAAAATGTCCGTGGCATTGCGCAACCACGTGTTGGCTTGCTCAATAACGGAACAGAGAGTAGCAAGGGCGATCCGCTTCGTAAGGAAACTTACGAATTACTAGCAGCTGATGAAAGTTTAAACTTTATCGGAAACGTGGAAGCGCGTGATTTGATGAATGGCGTTGCGGATGTTGTCGTGGCAGATGGTTTCACGGGAAACGCTGTGCTCAAATCCATTGAAGGGACAGCTATGGGAATCATGGGCTTGCTCAAGACAGCTATTACAGGTGGTGGTCTTCGAGCGAAACTAGGCGCACTCCTTCTCAAGGACAGCCTCAGAGGTTTGAAAAAACAGCTCAACTATTCAGATGTTGGTGGAGCGGTCTTGTTTGGTGTCAAGGCACCTGTTGTCAAGACTCATGGCTCAAGCGATGCCAAGGCTGTTTATAGTACAATCCGCCAGATTCGTACCATGCTAGAAACAGACGTAGTTGCCCAGACTGCGCGTGAATTTTCAGGAGAATAAAAGAGATGACAGAAAAAGAAATTTTTGACCGTATTGTGACCATTATCCAAGAGCGACAGGGAGAGGACTTTGTCGTGACAGAATCCTTGAGTCTGAAAGACGACTTGGATGCTGACTCAGTTGACTTGATGGAGTTTATCTTGACGCTGGAAGATGAATTTAATATCGAAATCAGCGATGAGGAAATTGACCATCTCCAAAGTGTAGGAGATGTGGTTAAAATCATTCAAGCAAAATAAAGATAAGAAGTTCCAAGGCATTTGCTTTGGAATTTTTCTTTGGTTCAAGTGACCGTTTAGGAACAGATTTAGTCTTTCTAGGGACAGGAGAGATATGAAAACAAATAAGGGCTATAATGAAATCAGAAAAATCAATCCCCCAAAGGAGATAAGAAATGAAGATCAAATGAAAATATCAATTGATTTCTGCTAAAACAAAAATGTTAATATAGTCACAATTTTAATTGACTTTCCTTTTTTACAGGACTATAATGTAGATATAAAAAAGGATTTATTTTATAGTTGGGGGAAGGTGATGGCTATGTACTTTTGATAAACTAGTCTCTATCTTTTGTTCTTGGAAATTTTAGGAGTTCTATTTTACCTTCATTTCTATTTGATTTTCTTGATTTGGATTTATCTATTTTAGGAGGAAATGGCTATGAAAAAATCTAAACTACTTACACTTTGTTTGCTTGCAGGTGCTGGTCTACTTTTGTCTATCAATCAAGCACAGGCTGCAGATACTTGGGTTAAAAATGGATCTGACTGGAATCTTTCACAAGATGGCAGTCTCGCTAAAAACAAATGGGTACAAAACGCAGGTTCTTGGTACCACTTTGACGGTTCTGGTAATATGCAGACAGGCTGGCTCAAAGATGGGAATACATGGTATTCACTAGCAGATAGTGGCGCCATGCGTACTGGCTGGTACAAGGAAGGTAGCACCTGGTATTCACTCGCAGATAGTGGTGCCATGCGTACAGGTTGGTACCAAGAAGGATCAACTTGGTACTACCTAAAAGGCAGTGGCGCTATGGCAACAGGATGGGCTACTGCAAATGGTAAATGGTCTTATTTTGAAAAATCAGGTGCAATGGTCGCAGACAGAGCTGTTCCAGCCAGTGATGGGGAAAGTTATGTCATTGGTAAGGATGGTTATATGTTAACCAGACTTCCAAGTCAGGTTGAACAAGATCCTTTTGATGATACAGTTATTACAGATATCGTTACTTTGTCTGATGGTTATGACTATCACCTTGTTCATAAGAAAGATGGAGTTGTTATCGAAAAGAATGCCTGGTATATCAAACCTATTGTTGAACGTTTTTCTTATCAAAAGATTGGCGATATAAAACGAAATACTTTAGATGCAATTACTGATAATAAAAAACCAGGGGAAGAAATTGATCCTAAAGCTGTCATAAAGAATTTCCAAAACTTACCAAATAAGTATTACTTTGGAGCAGATGGACGTAAGGTTGCGAATCTACCAGAATTCACTACTCACTTCCCTATTCAAAAAGTTGGGGCTGAACTTTATCTTAAAAACTCAAGTCCAGTTATTAGTCTAGATTCATCTGGATTGACAATTAATGACAATAAACTTTATCTAAGAGGTGCCAATGATGATAATGGTAAACTTGTAACTGGATATTTTACAATGTTTATGGACGGATTATTATCTAAAGATCACCATATTTTGGGCTATGCAGATGAATCTGGTGAAATCGTGAAGATGAAAGTTTTGCCTAATGATTTCCGTGATTATATTGAAAAAG
>NZ_RJNX01000012.1:0-12223 GCF_003942775.1 Streptococcus mitis
TCGTATACTTCTAGGCATCGCCGCAAAGAAGTTCCCAGTCCCCATAGAAGGATCTAAAATCCTTCCTCCTTCAAAACCATCAGCCAGTAATTTTTGCCAAATCTGGCGAATAATCATTGGGTCTGTATAATAGGCTGTGAGAGAACTTTGTTTCATGGTCGAGTATTCTGATTTGCTTACTAAGCTCTTGAGAGTTAAACGTTCTGTTTCATACTTTGGATTGAGTTCATCAAAAAATTCATTGGCAAGGCCACCCCATCCGACATACTTGGCTAGTAGTTCTTGTTCTTCTGGATTTGCTTGTCGTCTCTCTTTTTCTAATCTTTTAACAAGATCAATTGCGGCGATATTCGTTTCAATTTTTTCTCGATTTGTCTTAGGATAAAAGTCCTCTAAATCATCTGGAAAAACAAAATCTTGAACGGGGACATCCGTCTCTTCTATACCTGAAATTAAAGGTTTTGTTTCCTTATCCTTTTCCTTTTCCTTTTCCTTTTCATTATCCTCTTCCAGATAGGAAAACAAATCTATTTCCTGGCTTTCACTTGGTGATTCAATCTCAATCACTGAATCTTCTTTTTCAAGTTCTACCAGAGACAATACTTGTTCAATCTCTTCCAAACTGTTCAAGTATAAGATAGGATTCTCTTCAAATAACTGGTCGGAATCATTGAATAGCTCTAGGCGAACTAAGTCATTTAACTGTGCATTTTCAATCGAAACCAATTGAAATACTTGTCCTTTATAACTGACTTGTGAACCGATTGGATATTCAAGCAAAGCTTCTTCTACAATTTTATCTACTTTAGATAGGGAATGAACTTCCACATTTTCTTCTACCTGGTCAATATTATCTAAAGGTAAGACCGCTTCCGCTACTTGCTTAGACTTTTCGCTTTTAGCTTTTACTTCATCAAAATGAGTAATAATCTTCAGCTTTTGTGTCAGTGGGAGTTGTGTGTAGTTTTCTTCATGATGGACAAGATCCGTAACGGTATTTAAAGTAGCCATCAATTCTGAACCCAAATAGGCTAGAACATCTCCCTCTTTTTCTTCAAAATGAATCTCAAGAACCTCTTTTTCTAGTTCTTTGGAATCAACCATTAGAAGAAACTCCTCTATATCTCTACTAATGCGGTCAGATAGATTATTCGCAACCCGATAGACATTGACTAAATTGACATCCTGTTTCTGATGACATACAAGCTCACTTAATGGTGTTAGCTTCTCTTTTTCAGATTTGATGTAAAATCGAGTGGAAAGGTTATAGGTTGCGACTTCTAGCACCAAGTTTTTTTCAAAATTACTTAATTGAGATAATTTACTTAGACCCGCTTGCCCAAAATTTCTTGTGTAACTTTCTAAATCCTGGTCATTATTTTCAGAACTGGCCTCTAGGAAAGAAACAATATCTTGATGAAAAGAATAGACGTGAGGTATCTCTTCTATCTTGCCCTCTTCAGTCAAAAAACTCTCTACCAAGTCCTGCCATTTCTCATCAAAATGTTGCGCTTGATAACGAAGGAATAAGTCCATTTTCTCTCTATCTTTGGGAATTGTTCCACGAAACATAGCCAATAATTGCATTACTTCCATTACTTCCATACTCGCTCCTTTCATCTATACGAAAATAGGAGAATCACATGATTCCCCTACAACTCTATCTCCATTTCAACCTCTTGAGGACTGGTTTCTAAATCACTAGACAAAAGAGAAACGGCATCTGTTCTCATGTAGTAAGTATATAAGTCTTCTAGGTCTTGTTGGTTTTCAATCCCTGTTTCAATACTAATCAGAGCCTGTATAAATTCCTTGTAGTGACTCTCCATCATATCTGAAATCTTTTGTTTCATTTCCATAAATACTGATGACGGTTCCGTTAGACTTGTTTGGTCTATGTCTTGTAAATCCTTTTCTAAGGGATTGGTTCCTTCTTCTATTTCCAATAAATCTGAACGACCATCACCATCAGAATCTGCGCTAAGAGGATTGGTTCCTAGCGCCAATTCTTGAGCATCAGTTAATCCATCTTGATCCGAATCACGTTGATAAATGGCTTCCATATACTTCCTTCTTTCCTAGTTAATCTTTTTTCACTCCAATCCTATCAAATATTCCTTGAAAGAAGTATCACAACAAAAAAAGAGAACGAGCCAAAACTGCGTTCTCCTTAAAATGTAAAACATTACTATTAAAGTAAAAAAGACGACTTACAGAACCTGTAAGCCACCTAGTCAGTCGGTTTATTCTGGTGTCTACCACCGCTTGGCCCTTGAGATTTCAAAAACTCATAAATATGTTTTGCTCATTCAAACTCATCCCCACCAAACTGACTAATTGCTGGTAAAATAGTAGTCTGAAGTTGAATGACTTTTGGGAAATAAAATTGAGGATTGACATACACCAATTTTTCTTTCTTCTTCTTATACTTTTGATAAGAAACTTTCAAACCTGTATTATCTGGTGTTTCACCGATAACATCACCCGTTAGAACTCTTGTCCCCTCAATCGCACGGCCATTATGAATGGAATATAAGGTTAAGCGACTCCCATTCTCTCCTTTTCCGTTAGTGATAATAAAAAAGGAGGACTTCTACACTTTGGCGTAAAAAGTCCTCTTTTAGAAATGTATTCTTTTTCTATTATATTATTTAATAACGCATAAAAATTTTCCTAAACGAAATATCTTACTTTCACACGATAAAAGAAATTCACATACACTTATATTTTCTATTATCATGTCATGATATTTCATANTTTTATCTCCTTACATCTTTAAATCTCCTTTATTTTGATTTTTCAAATATGAGTATCACTATGGATATTTACAAATATATAACATTGTCAGCTATCGAATTTAAAAATTCTTGGTCATGTGAAACAATGAATATTATTTTCTTATCGCTTTTACATTCGTTGATCAGATGGGATATGTTCATCATATTGCAATAATCCATTCCACTAGTAGGCTCATCAAAAAACATAAGTTTAGATTTTTTACATAGTACAGATGCAATTGCTACCCTTTGCTTTTGTCCAC
The DNA here is from genome assembly GCF_003942775.1 of Streptococcus mitis. GTDB lineage: Bacteria > Bacillota > Bacilli > Lactobacillales > Streptococcaceae > Streptococcus > Streptococcus mitis_CN. The sequence goes on from NZ_RJNX01000012.1 coordinate 3,041, forward strand.
CTGACAAGCTCATTGGATGACGATCTTTTGATTCATATAAATCAAGTTTTTTCAGAATATTTTCAACATAACTACTTTCAATATTTTTTATTCCAAGACCTACTTCACTTGCAATAGAATCGGTAAAAAGCTGATGATTAACATCCTGCATTACAAGGGATGATATTTTTAGCCTATCTGATTTTGAAAGTCTTTTGCCGTCCAAATAGATTTCATCCTTCGATTTTCTTTCTAAGCCTATAAGGCATCTGAGCAAAGTGGATTTACCAAGTCCGTTTGTTCCTACTATGCCGTAAATTTTTCCCATTTCAAAAGAGAGGTCTTTTAAATGCAATTTTTTATCTATGCCATTAAACTTAAATTCAATGTTTTTTACTTCTAAATTTCCCTTATTTTCATTTTCGGGTACTGTAAGTTTTACTCTATTCTTATTTCTTAAACCTAACTTCTTTAGCTTTTCAGACGGTATTTTCATAAAATCTATTTGAGTATATTCCTTTTGTATTTCCCCATCTTTAATCAAAAAAACTCTATCTACAATATCCATTAGATAAAATATTCTATGTTCTGAGATTATAAGAGTTTTCCCCTTATCTTTAAGTTTTATAAGCATTTCTTTTATGATTAAAATGTTTTCTTCATCAAGATTTGATGAAGGCTCATCTAAAACAATGATTTCCGTTCCAGATATATAACTTGCAGCAATACATAAAATCTGCTTTTCTCCACCCGAAAGCTTAAAAATATTTCTATTTAAAAGATGTTCTATCGGAAACAAATCCAACATATCATTTAGTCTCTCATCCATTTGTTTTTTTGAAAGTCCTATATTCTCCAAATAGAGAAGTAATTCAAGAGTAGTATTTATATTGAAAAAGTGTGTCTTTGGATTTTGAAATACATTTGATACTAAGAGCGATATTTCGTATAATTCGAGGTTTTTAATATCTTTATTATCAATCCTGATGGTACCACCCATAGAAGCTCCATCATATCGTACAGCTAACCCATTGATAGAATTTATAATTGAAGATTTTCCGCTACCACTTTTCCCAGTAAATAATACACATTCGCCTTTTTTTACATCTAAAGAAATGTTTTTTAACACTTTAGGAGAATTTCCATAAGATAGAGATAAATTTTCAATTTCTACCATAAAGCTCCTCCTATAACCATAATCAGTATTGAAAGCACATAAACAAAATCAACTGTTTTCGTTTTGACGGATATGTACCTAGTTTTTTTAACAGGATTTTCAATACATTTTGTTTCTGCTGCCTTTGCAATATCATCAGAAATATTAGAAGACATAACAAGTAAAGGCACAATTACATACTCGATGTATGAAATTGGATTTTTAAATGTAATACCCCTTATTTTCATAGCAAGTTTTATATTGTGACTTTCTTCCCTAAATGAAGGAAAAAACCTAAACATTACAGCAATTGGTATAGAAACAGTACGAGGTAAATTCATTTTATCCATTGAGGATATTACACTTCCTACATCCGATGTTTTTAAAAAAAAACTTCCCGCACTAAATGGAAGATAAAACATCTTACATACAGCAAATAGCATAAAAAACATCATTAAAATCGCATTCATATTTCTAATTACATCAAGATTAGGTATCAAAGAAAGAACCCCAAAAAATGATATGTTTTTTAAGGCTTCTTTCTTAAATCCATTCATTAAAAAAAGAAATGAAATAAGAAGCACAATTCCCCATTCAAAATAGGTATTTACTTTATAAAATACAGCAAATCCAAGTGAAAAACTTACTAAAATTTTACTAATTGGATTGGGATTATATGGATTGTCTAAAGAAACGAGCATTATACAATACCAGCTTTTTCGAAATGCTTTTTCAAAAAGACTTTACCGATATATGCGCCGAGTATCCCGCCGACAACAGCACCGATATATACTAATACCATACTTCGATAATTCAAAAGTGCTATGAGCTTCATTATATAATCGTGACCCATACCGCCTGTTTCCGCCAGTTTAATAACCTTGTCTTTAGCCAACAAAACTTGCATAAGGAAACCACAAATCCAAGTGTTGAATACGGCAAATGAGAGCATATTAAATTTAAATGATTTATATTCTCCTTTTTTTCTTAAAAGTTCCGCAATTGCCATACTGATTACAGCATGTATCAATATTACATATGTATTTCCCATTGCAATTGCTAAAAGACTACAAATCAACCCAAGTATAAATAATCCCCATGATTTTTGAACTTTTGCCATAAAGAGCATTATAACTATTCCTGTTATAATGCCTGCCAGTGTAGGGTATGCCAAGTATAAAATCGGTACAATACCAATCATTCCCGAAGCAAACATAAGTACAAAATATATTACTGTAAATACACCTATCGTAACTAAATCTTTAATTCTTAATTTTTCCATTTTTATATTTTCCTTCTAAATAAGTTTTCACTGAATATTTGATTTTCTAAGCATTGCTTTATAAAATTCCGAGCTTTTACAAAGTTCTTCATCTGTCCCTATCGCTTCTATTTTTCCGGCATTTAATAAAACGATTTTGTTTGCATTTCTTATTGTTCTTAATCTATGAGCAATAACAATTGCCGTTTTTTCTTTTATAAGTTCGGATAAAGCCTCTTGAATTAGACTTTCATTTTCAACATCCAGAGATGCTGTAGCCTCATCAAGCAATATGATTGGTGCGTCTTTTAGTATTGCCCTTGCTATTGAGATTCTTTGTCTTTCTCCGCCTGAAAGTCTTTGTCCGTTTTCACCTATTACTGTATCTATTCCATCCGGCATTTTGTCTATAAATTCATAACATCTTGCTATTTTAGCCGCTCTTATAATCTCTTCATCTGTAGCATCTTTTTTACCGATTTTTATATTATCTTTTATGCTTGAATTAAAAAGAGTAACATCTTGGAAAACGATAGAGAAATTTTTAAGGAGTGTTTCCGGATCAATTTTACCGATGTCCTCTCCCCCTATCAAAATCTTTCCTTTATCTATATCCCAAAATCTTGCAGCAAGCTTGGTGAGAGTTGTTTTTCCGCTTCCGCTTGAACCGATTAGCGCAGTGATTTCACCCTGCTTTGCAGTAAAGCTCACACAATTTATTACAGAATAATCATCATATCCGAAATAAACATCCTTGAACTCAATATCGTAATTTTTAATGTCAATATCTTTTTTGCCTTTTTGAACAGGCATGGTCTTTATTTCCTTTATTCTCCCTACAACCGCATCAAGCATAACTATCATTGACATAAAGGTGATTATTCCTTCTATAGGAAGATAAATACTTGCTGTAAGCATTAAAAATGCGATATAAACCAGCGCACTTACCTCCCCTGCCATAAGCATGTTGACGCCGATAACGGCAACACTTATAATTCCAAGCTTTAAAATTGCGGCAGCTATTCCTGTAAGTGTTCCGGCTACAACTTCACCTTTCGTCTTCTGTTTTGTGGATGCATTTAATTTTTTAAAAAAATCATTTAACATCCTATCTTCTAAGTTGTAAGATTTTATTTGCTCTATCTGCTCTATATTTTCCTGTAGATTATCAAAAACCTTACGATTATCATCTATCCAGCCTTGTACTATTTTTTTCTGACTTTTCTTTGATAAAAATATAATCAAAATAGAAATGGGAATTACCCAAAGGGCTGCAAGTGCAAGTTTCCAATTATAGAAGATAAGCATTAAAGCAATAATACTTGTGGATATAGCCGTTGAATATATATGAGGTACAGCATGAGAAAAAATTGTTTCATATAAGTTCATGTCATTCATCATGGTTTCCGCAAGGTCTGCCAAATCTCTTTTACCAAAATAAGAAAGAGGTAATTTCTTTAACTTTTCCGCTAACTCAATTCTTGAATTTGCACTCTCGTTGTACACATTGGTGTAAAGTCTTACATAATCCCACCTCGCTATTAAGAACATCACAATCATCATTACTACAATTAGTGCAATATAATGAATAGAAGTAAAATTGTAACTCTCAATACTTTTTAAAATGCCTATATACTGAAACAGAAACATAAAACCGATCATTGGTGCGAACAATTTAGTTAAATTAACAAGCGTGTGTGAAAATATGGCTTTTTTTAAGTTAAGAGCGCCTTTTTCTGACATCGCATATTTTTTCATAAAATAAGAAACCATATGTTTAACCTCCTATCTTCCAATTTACGGATTTTTGATATTCTTCCCAAAGTTTTTTGTAATGCCCACTCATACTGATTAAATCTGAATGCTTGCCTTCTTCTACAATTTTCCCCTTATCAATAACAAGAATTTTATCCGCATCTACTACTGTAGATAATCTATGAGCAATCATCAATGTTGTCTTGTTTTTTGATAGCTTCTTAAAAGACTCTTGAATCAAATGTTCATTTTCAGGATCTGCAAAGGCTGTAGCTTCATCTAAAATGATAATATCTGCATCTTTCAAAAAAGCTCTCGCTATAGAAATCCTTTGAGCCTCTCCTCCTGAAAAATATGTGCCTTTAGTTCCGTAAACAGTATCAAGTCCTTTATCTAAATTTTTAATAATATCTTTAGACCCTGAATTGATTAAGGCATTGTCAATTTCTTCATTAGTTGCATCAGGCTTTCCGATTAAAAGATTATCTCTTAAACTCATTTTAAATAGTTTAGAGTTTTGAAAAACAAAAGCAATTTTTCTCATTAAAGCCTCTTTTTCAAAATCTTTTATATTAATTCCTCCAATATAAATTTCACCTGTTTTAATATCGTAAAATCGTGCAGCAAGCCTTGCTATAGTAGTTTTACCACTGCCTGATGATCCGACTAAAGCAACTCGTTCTCCTTTATTCACCTTAAATGAAATATCGTCTAATACATTTTCATCTTCATAAGAAAAGCTTACATTTTTAAACTCTATCCCAACATCAGAACTTGTTTTATTTCCATAAACAAAATCATCAAACTCAAGTATATTTTCAATTTTATCTAAAGCAAGTTCTGCAAAATAACTGTATTGTGTAATCGTCGCAGTTCTCATAATAAAAGTAGCAAATGCCGGTCCTATTAGGAAGTAAATAACAGAATCTGCAACTACATTAGATAAGTTTCCATTAAATTTTATTAAGAGTAATGCCACAGGTACCAAGAAAAATGCCGTCGATGTAGAAACGGTTTCAAACCACGACATTTTATTCGTATAACTCATAGTAAGCTTAAGTACATTGTCTTTTGTTTTTATGATTAACGAATATAACTTATCAAAGCTCTCAACACTTTGTGCAAATGTTTTAACAACAGGAATTCCTCGAACATATTCCACAGTCTGAGAGGATAAATCGGAAAGTCCTGCATAATACTCATCCTTCATTTTTTTTGTTTCGGTTGTCATCATAGATGACATCAATGTCATACCGATAATCATCGGTATCATACTGGCAAGTCCTAACTTCCAGTTAAACACGAAGAAAAATACAAGCAGGACGATTGGCGATATAATGGTCATCGCCATATCAGGAAGTTGATGCGCTATAAAAGAATGGGTTTCAGACGCTCCGGACACAATTACATTTCTTATCCTTCCGCTTTCTTTGTCATCGAAATACCCAAGCGGTTTGTTTATTAGTTTTGTTACGGAAGTCTTAATAATGTTATCTTCCACTTCAAATGCAAAAATATGGGATAAAATTAAACCTATTAGGTATATAAAAAGCCCCAGAACGGCAAAGACTGCTGCATAAATTGAATTTTCCTTTACATAATCAAAATTCACCATCCCATTTAAAATTAAGTTATTTACAATTCTATGAATATATACCATAGGCATCAAAACCATGACACCTGATACAGCAGACATAACAATAGCAATATAGAGTAAAAAACTTTTTTCACCACCGTAAGCCATTAGTCTTTTCAGTATTGATTTCTTCTTATCCTTCACTGAACAACTCCTCCTTTTTTTAAAATTAGCAAACCCTATAAATAGCCTTTTTAGACTGATTTTAGAGGCTTGTTTTCAAACTCTTTTGCAATACGCATAGTTTTTCTTGTTTTTATTTATCATTTATTTTATAATAAATGAGGATTTCAATCAATTAGATATGGCTAAATAAGTCTATTCGGGATAATGTCTATTCGGGATAAAATATAAAGCACGGAGGTATAATATGAGTGATTTTTATAACTTTGTTAAAAACTTTTTTTCTACAGATGAATCTATCGATAATACAAAATACTCCACTGTAGGACATGAATTCCGTTTTAGCACGGATAATGCAGAAGGCATATATTGGTTTTACGAGGGCGATAATTTCACTATTGATATTTATGATGTTTTCATAAAAAAAGAAATTATCCATACAAGTTTTTCTGGTTTGAATAATTTCTATTCCCTTTATTTATCTTATTTAGTTACAGCAAACGGTGAATGTTTTAATCCTTATCAAAATCTTTCTTCAAATTCACTTTATACTATAAATACAAAAAATTCTAAAGACTTTAGGTTTATACTTCACAAAAACTCTCCTTATTTAGGAATCGGTATAAATTTCAATCAGTCCATGATAGAGCAATGCCTGTCCTCTTATAAGAATAAAGTCTGTAACTATGAAGATTTATTTTTTAATACCAGCATTATAATAAACAAGCCTTTAGAAAGAATCGCAAAAGATATCCTTAATTGCAAGATGGCATCTCCTGCTGCTGAAATCTTTTTTGAGTCAAAGGCAAAGGAATGGTTAAGTATTACAATAGACTCTTTTTTAAATAAGTACAGCAATCCACTATCTATTGCCGATGATGAGGCTTTGAAAAATGTCGCCAATTATATAGACGATCATTATGCAACATCTATCTCACAGGATACTTTAGAAAAAATATCCACTATGAGCGGCACAAAACTAAAAAAGTTATTTAAGCAAAAATATCAATGCACAATTACAGAATATACTCAAAGACGGAGAATGAATATGGCGGAATTACTCCTACTGAACTCTACCCTTAAAATTCAAGATATAGCAGAGGCTGTAGGATATTCCTCTCACAGTAAATTTAGTACATGCTTCAAAAAATATAAGGGATTTTATCCCAAAGACATAAAAAAATATGCGAAAAATAATCTTTCTGATTAAATACATAAGGATTTAACTTTGGGGACGGTTGAGTTAGACCTTATTGGATAATGTTAAAGTCATAATTGGTAAACCTAAATAAATTATACGTTTAGGTCTTGTTATTATCTTGTAAAATCAGTAAAGTAGCTAATTCTACTATTTTTAGGGAGTTAGTCACAAAGAAAATCAAACAGTTAGACTGACTGTTTGAGTATGAAAAAAGCAGATAAAAAATCCCTTGAGTAAATAACTTAGGGGATTTTAAAGGTTGGGATAGGGTATTGAAAAGCTCGTACAAAGTATAATAAAAATCCCCACCAAATTTTGAAAATCTATTGAAATGTATTGAAGTTTATTAGCAGAATACATAAGTGGAAAGCTTGATTTTAATACATTTAGAAGATTAATGAAAAAGAAATATCACACTTTCATTCTTATTAAAATCCTTATAACTGTATTTTGAATGATTTTCCCCAATCAAGCATCCCTCTCTCTTATAAAATATATACATTCAGTTGTATGAAATGTAATATTGTTCTTATCAGACTTGAAACTTTTACTAATCCAACTATTTATCTTACACATTTATTTTAAACCTACAGTATCCTATTTTCTTAATATTCTACAGTGTAACACTGCATTTATATTATAACGCTAATATGTTCAGAAAAGAAATACTTTGTAAGTCAATGTCTGTTATAACGGAAATTGTTAGAGATGTCTATCATAACAGAAATTGAGATAATGTCCATAACTTCCCTGAAGATAAATTATGTAATCACAAACTATTTCATATCCAATCTAGTGTAGGTTGTTTAGAGCATATCATCAACAAAAAAAGAACGAGCCAAAACTGCGTTCTCCTTATAATGATAAAATATGTTTTATGCCACAAAAGATATGTAAACTAATCTTTTAAATAATAAAAAAGTTCCGACGTTTGTAAATGTTTTGAGTAAATTGAAATTACTTTTTGACCTTTTGGAAATACTGTCTTTCTCTTCAAATCTAATAAAGATTGAGGAACAATTTTCCTTGATGTCTCTTTCAATGTTAATGCTAGTATCTGTTTTCTTGTACGTAGAGCATAATCAAACTCCAAATACAAATAACGTCCTGAACCAGTTAGATGAACATGGTTTCCCAATAACTCCTCAATGGATCCTAAAACTTGCAACTTTTGCATCGTGGTTCCATCTTTTTTTATTTTCAACTCATCAATTATGACATGTCTATTTAAACAATCATCAAAGAAACTGCCTGCACCTTTTAGGTAATCAACACCACATAGGTGCATGAAATTAGTAGGTGAAAAATGAAGTTCAACACTTTCTATTTCCGTTTCATAATACATGATTTTGCCAACAAAGTGTTCTTTAAAAAAAGAAGCCGCAATTTGTAACTGAGTAAAAAAACGCTGAAGTTTTATTTTTTCGGTGTAATTTGGATTACGATAATCTCTAGAATTTTCCATATTTTCCTCACAAAAAAGGTGGTTTACAGAGTCTGTAAGCCACCTAGTCAGTCGGTTTATTCTGGTGTCTGCCACCGCTTGGCCCTTACGTCCAAGATTGCTATCGGATTTCGTTCTGGTGTCCGCCACCGCTTGGCCCTTATGTCCAAGATTACTATCAGATTGACCATGAGCCGACCACTCATCTACACTATTTATTTTACCTGAAAATAGCTAAAATTTCAAGTGTAAACTCTTCTATTTCGTAGTATAGGCAAAACTAATGGCACTATCTGCTTGAGAGATTTTTCTAAAGGTATAGTTAGGGTTGCCACCATAGTTTGTTTCAGACACGAGGAAAGAACCATCATCATAGACCTTCTATAGCGATAGGTAAAACTTTGATACTATCTCCATCTTTTCCCCCGCTTCACACCGTGCGTGCGACTTTCACCGCACACGGCGTTCCATCAATAGTGTATTATCACGATTTTGCTTTATCGTGCTGTATTAATATGATTAACATAATTGTTCTAAGTTCAAATTTTCTTTCAATAATGGTGAATTTCCTGCAAGTTCGCGCAACTGATTTAATTTGGTCAGTCCTGTATTACTCAAATTCAAAAGC
>NZ_RJNX01000013.1:0-5662 GCF_003942775.1 Streptococcus mitis
AAGAGTATACCATCAAGCTACAAGAGGGGTTAGAGGTTAACCTTTCAGAACGGGCTCATATAGCCGTATGGGGCAAAACTGGAAGCAAGAAAACAACCGTCCTTTTTGGAATAATACTCCAGCTTTTTAGCATGGGCGCAGATGTTCGCTTTATCGATGGAAAAGATGAATTTAGTTCATTCAAAGGCTTCTATCCATCTGATAAAATTGTATCGGATATTGACCCAGTTTTTGAGCAGCTAGAGGATATTCTAGCTATCATAAAACAACGTCAGAAGTTAATGGCTGATGAGGTTCAGAAACGTAAAAAAATAGGTCTGAAAGCGTCAGAAGTTGGGCTTCAACCTATTGTGCTGGTTGCTGATGAAATCGGCTCTATTGTGGCTCTTATGGACTCTAAACAGTCTAAAAAGTTTGTGGCCGACTTAACGGCTATCATTCAACGAGGGCGCTCCGTGGGTGTCTCTGTTATTGCTAGCACGCAAGACCCTTCGACTGATACACTACCGCAAAAGATACGTCAGCAGTTTGCTACCAAGGTTCTCCTTGGATCTGCAAACTCTGACATTCAGAGAATGGCATTCGGAGAAGTTGCAACGGCTGGAAACGTTGAAGATTTCAGAGGTTTCTATATTTGCGACGGACTGACTAACCAGCCAATGAAATTTTATGTTTGTGATTTATACAGTCATGGATTTAATGAGCTGGGAGCATTTAAAAAAGCTTATAAATTAGGATTTTTATAAGCTTTTTTAAAAAAACACTTGACATAACACTATGTTTTACAATATAATTAAGATGAAAAGTAAATAATGCCACTTGCCGATGGGGTGGGATATAAATTATTCGGTTCGTAAATAATGCCACTTGCCGATGGGGTGGGATATAAATTATTCGGTTCGTAAATAATGCCACTTGCCGATGGAGTGGGATATAAATTATTCGGTTTGTAAATAATACCCGCCAATTATGGCGGGTTTTTTAGGAGTTATATATGGTATTAATTGCTGGTCAAAGTTATCATTTAAAGGATGATTTTTTTAATTTAGTTAATGATGATAAATTGATGTCTAATAAAGAAAATGGAGGATACAGACCTCATTTTTGTGCTATTCAGGATAGAACAGATAGTAGCATTTTTTGGATGATTCCTATTTCATCTAAATATGATAAGTATCAGCGTATTTATCAAAGTCAAGTTAATAGGTATGGTAAATGTGATAAAATTGTTTTGGGGACATTTGCAGGGAAAAACCATGCATTTTTAATCCAAAATGCATTTTGTATTAAAGAGGAATATGTTGACCATGTGCATACTGTTGGAGGAATTCCAGTATCTATTCATGCAGGGGTAGTGGCTGAAATAACATCTAAATTAAATAATTGTTTAGCTTTAAAGCAAAGAGGAGTGAATTTATTTTATCCAGATATAGACATGATAAAGAGTAAGATATAATAATAGAAAATAGGAATTATTCCTATTTTTTTGTTATTTTGTGTTATTATTGTATTATAAAATAATAGGCGGTGTATTATGAATGAAAAAATGACTGTTTTGAATATTCGTATGGGTGTAGATGAAAAACTTGAAATAAAAGAACGTGCTGAACTTTCGGGTCGGACTATTAGTTCTTATGCTCGTGATTTGTTGTTTTCTATTGATAATACAGAAGATGAAAAAGATAATACAAATATAATACAAGAAAAAGATGAGCGTATTTCTGATTTGAAAGAACAAATAGAAGATTATAAGAAACAAATTGAACAACTTCATACTATTATTTTAGCAACGCAGAAAGATAATCAACTGCTTTTAGAACAAACTAAAAAAAGTTGGTGGCAGTTTTGGAAGTAAAAAAGCAAGATTCTATAATCTTGCTTTTTATTTTAAAGTTGCCTTTTGAAATCTTCGGTTTTTTCATGTAACGTAGATTCTCCACCAGCGTAGAAAAATTCGGGATTTATGAAATATGTTCTTGCTTCGTCAGTTTTTATAATTAGTTGACATTCTTTTAATTTTGAAATTGCTTCTGTTACTTTTCGGTCTGACATTCCAGTATGTTCAGCAATCGTTTTTTGAGTTGGAGCAATTACTCTATTGTCTGCATCAATTTTTGTAAGCAAATAAAACATTACTCGCATATCATGCATTGTTAAATTATCATTTTTACTTAATTCTTCAGCTCCTTCGACAGTTGTTGCAAACCACTTTACATTTTTTACTTGTCCATATCTCGCCATATAGAATACCTGTGCCTTTCTTCGACATTAAATAGAACATTCGTTCTATTTAATTATATCATAAAAAGAAAGTTTGGTCTATATATTTTTTTGAAAAAATAGCTTAAATCATTGATGTAAAAGGATTTTAGAAATATTCGTAATCGCTTGTAATATATAGGGTGATGTGTTATAATTAAGTCATAAATAAAAGAAAGGAGAAATAACATGGTTATTTCAAGTAAAGAATTTCAACCAGTACTTGCTGATGTTATAAAATTTATTGCAGATGGTAAGATTCCAGAACCAGCTTGCGAACAGTTTCAAAAGCAACAAAATCAAGTTGCTGATGAGCTTGGTTTAGAATACAAAAACAATATCGGCTTGTATGAAATTTTTGATTATTGTGAGAAAAACAATATAGATAATGAATCAGTAAATTTGTTATTTAGTGCGTTGAAATATAATAATCAGAACATCAAGAACTTGTATGGATTGAAATAAATTTCTTTTCGTCGGCACAATCTAAAAAAGCACGGCGATCAAGCAAAGCGTCAAGGAGAAAAGTCGAAGACGTACCTTGCGCGGCGCTGTCGTTGTGCTAGATTGTGAAAGACGAAAGAAAAGGAATTTATTTTGAAATCCTAAACGAATCTTTTCAGAGGCGGGGTCAAGCGTCCTACGCTTGTCGGGTCTGGGCAGAAGCCCAGAGGGAAAAAGGGCTTTACATCTGCCTTGGATTGATGTAAAATAAAAATGTCTGTGGTCTTCGAACAACCAACAGACAACAAAAAAGTCTTACTTAGACCGCCAAGTCAACTCAGTAAGACTCTCACTTTTTTTCGAACAAGACCATTATATCAAACTTTGCCCTAAAGGGTCAAGTGGTGTGGTTAAATAAAAAGTAGAGTGTCTTTTCTAAAGTTGACTGCGGTTATAGTAACCAGCACAATTTTAGAAAGGACATTTTTTATATGTCAGCAATACAACCACAACCAGCTGGGTCAAACCAGCTTCAACGTTTAAGAGCTTTGCAAGAAGAAAGCAAGACTAAAGCACAAAATGCAAAAATGACTGCATTTAAAGATATTATTGGTATCTATGTTGGAACTCCTTCACGTGAGCATTTTCCAAAAATCAAAGATGAAAATGGAAAAGCAGTCAAAGATGAAAGAGGACGTGATTTACGAAGTGATACGTCAGATGGTTATACTCATACATTAACAGAATTTGGTACGTCTAAGATGATTCAGATTGTTTTGCCGAAAGAGTTTAATTTGCAACTGATGAATGCTTATAAATTAGCTGGTCTTGGTTATGATATCAAGGGAAGTATGTTCTTTATCGAAAAAGAAGGAACTATTGCAAATTACTAGGATATTGAGGGTACTGCTGGAACTTATTTCCAGCAGGTAGCCCCCCTCAATAATCATGGGGGCTACACGTACAAAGAAAAATGCTAGTTAGCCCTTATATATCAAGGGTTTAGACCTTGTAAAAAACTACACAGATGGAATGAGGAAAAGACATGCAGAAATACAAAGTAGACTGGCTGGCTTTTTCGGTATCATTTGAAGATGAAGAGCAGACGTTAGACCCTCAACTTATGGAAATATTGGGTTATAATTTAGCAGATTTTGACGAAGTCCCTGGAAGATTTTTTTACAATTCAGGGGCAACTTATCGAAATTATGTAAACGTCTTTTGGAATGACCCCGAGAAGCCTTGGCACAAAAATTCTAGTCGGACAATGACCGTGGTTTTCACGGGTCAGGGGTCGACTGAATTAGCTGAAAAATGGGATACCGATTGGGTTTCTATTTTTAGAACTTTAAAAGAATATGGTGGAGTGAATTTCACACGGCTCGATTTGGCTCTTGATGATTATGATGAGACAGTGAGATTTTCCGATATTGAGAAAAAACTCAATAAAGGGCATTATCGTTCATCTCGCAAATCGTACAATATCGTTAAGACATCAGACCAAAACGGAAAATCGCTGGGGCAGACAATTTACATCGGAAACGCTCGGTCTCAAAATGGAAGCCGTGGGAATGTGTACGCTCGTTTTTATGACAAAAAAGCGCAGTACGAAAGCAAGAACGAACTTTTTCCAACCGAAGTCCGAGACCATTGGGCGAGGACTGGGAAAGAAGTTTGGCAACGGTACGAGATTAGCTATTCTAAAAAATACGCTTTAAAAATCATTGATGAGTTTCTACAAGGGGATAAAATCGACAAGATTTTTAAAACGTCGCTTCGTAATCTTCTTGAGATTTTGACCCCTAAACGTGGGGACACTAACAAAAATCGCTGGTATAAAACGAAGTGGTGGGAGAAGTTTTTAGAGTATGATGAGACGATAGACTTTAGTCTTGCAGAACGTGACGTCATGCTGGGAGACTTGCTGGAGTGGTTACGTGTTGCAGTCTTGCCCTCTCTTTCTCTGCTTGAAATCATAGGAAATGAGCGAGGTTTTGATATTTACGATTTGCTTCAAAAAGCTGAAAAATCTGCTGATTTTTCAAAGAAGCAAAATCGTTTATACGTGAATAGTCAGACCTTATCAGACGAGACTATAAACAACTATTTGAGCGAGTTTCTAGGGGGTGGCAAATAATGGCTATCACGTATAAAAAGAACGCTCAGAACGTTTATAAAGTGCCTTTCTATTCGCAATTTTGGACGTGGTGGGCTTTGGTTTTATCTTTGGCCGTCTTGTCTTTGTTGCTGGGGCTAGTTGTATCGATTAAATTTGTTCAAGTTGTTTTGTGGGCGCTGGTCGCTATATTGACGATTTGGCGAGCGTATTCGCTGACAAAGTCAGTGATCAAAGCGAAGACAATCGGAAAATATATCACGCAGAAAAAGGCAGAAAAAGCGGTCACTAAGAGTTTACTTGCTACAATGTCAGTCAATCGTCTGCAAGATACCCCTTATATCTCCGTTCCCAGCGTGACGGTGTGCGATAGCAGACCGTCACATATAAGCGTAGAAGTTGAGAAATTAGCTGGTATGTATGATGTCGATAAACTTACAGAGGATATCAATTCCAGCTTTAGAGGTAAGCTAGGAGCCTATGCGGTCACGTCTGCAATGATAACATCAGACGGACTGTTTTATAAGTTTGTACTTGAAGACGTAGCAACAGATAAAACTTGGCGACCAGCGACCGTGGACGATATAAAGGCTGAAGAGTATACCATCAAGCTACAAGAGGGGTTAGAGGTTAACCTTTCAGAACGGGCTCATATAGCCGTATGGGGCAAAACTGGAAGCAAGAAAACAACCGTCCTTTTTGGAATAATACTCCAGCTTTTTAGCATGGGCGCAGATGTTCGCTTTATCGATGGAAAAGATGAATTTAGTTCATTCAAAGGCTTCTATCCATCTGATAAAATTGTATCGGATATTGACCCAGTTTTTGAGCAGCTAGAGGATA
>NZ_RJNX01000014.1:0-2500 GCF_003942775.1 Streptococcus mitis
AGCTAAGCGACTTCCATATCTCACAGGGGGCAACCCCCAACTACTTCCGGCGTTCTAGGGCTTAACTTCTGTGTTCGGCATGGGTACAGGTGTATCTCCTAGGCTATCGTCACTTAACTCTGAGTAATACCTACTCAAAATTGAATATCTATTCAAATCAAGAAAACCGTTCGCTTTCGTATTCTCAGTTACTTTGGATAAGTCCTCGAGCTATTAGTATTAGTCCGCTACATGTGTCGCCACACTTCCACTTCTAACCTATCTACCTGATCATCTCTCAGGGCTCTTACTGATATAAAATCATGGGAAATCTCATCTTGAGGTGGGTTTCACACTTAGATGCTTTCAGCGTTTATCCCTTCCCTACATAGCTACCCAGCGATGCCTTTGGCAAGACAACTGGTACACCAGCGGTAAGTCCACTCTGGTCCTCTCGTACTAGGAGCAGATCCTCTCAAATTTCCTACGCCCGCGACGGATAGGGACCGAACTGTCTCACGACGTTCTGAACCCAGCTCGCGTGCCGCTTTAATGGGCGAACAGCCCAACCCTTGGGACCGACTACAGCCCCAGGATGCGACGAGCCGACATCGAGGTGCCAAACCTCCCCGTCGATGTGAACTCTTGGGGGAGATAAGCCTGTTATCCCCAGGGTAGCTTTTATCCGTTGAGCGATGGCCCTTCCATACGGAACCACCGGATCACTAAGCCCGACTTTCGTCCCTGCTCGAGTTGTAGCTCTCGCAGTCAAGCTCCCTTATACCTTTACACTCTGCGAATGATTTCCAACCATTCTGAGGGAACCTTTGGGCGCCTCCGTTACCTTTTAGGAGGCGACCGCCCCAGTCAAACTGCCCGTCAGACACTGTCTCCGATAGGGATCACCTATCTGGGTTAGAGTGGCCATAACACAAGGGTAGTATCCCAACATCGTCTCCTTCGAAACTGGCGTCCCGATCTCATAGACTCCTACCTATCCTGTACATGTGGTACAGACACTCAATATCAAACTGCAGTAAAGCTCCATGGGGTCTTTCCGTCCTGTCGCGGGTAACCTGCATCTTCACAGGTACTAAAATTTCACCGAGTCTCTCGTTGAGACAGTGCCCAAATCATTACGCCTTTCGTGCGGGTCGGAACTTACCCGACAAGGAATTTCGCTACCTTAGGACCGTTATAGTTACGGCCGCCGTTTACTGGGGCTTCAATTCATACCTTCGCTTGCGCTAAGCACTCCTCTTAACCTTCCAGCACCGGGCAGGCGTCACCCCCTATACATCATCTTACGATTTAGCAGAGAGCTGTGTTTTTGATAAACAGTTGCTTGGGCCTATTCACTGCGGCTGACTTAAAGTCAGCACCCCTTCTCCCGAAGTTACGGGGTCATTTTGCCGAGTTCCTTAACGAGAGTTCTCTCGCTCACCTGAGGCTACTCGCCTCGACTACCTGTGTCGGTTTGCGGTACGGGTAGAGTATGTTTAAACGCTAGAAGCTTTTCTTGGCAGTGTGACGTCACTAACTTCGCTACTAAACTTCGCTCCCCATCACAGCTCAATGTTATAGAACTAAGCATTTGACTCAGTTCACACCTCACTGCTTAGACAGACACTTCCAATCGTCTGCTTTAGTTAGCCTACTGCGTCCCTCCATCACTACATACTCTAGTACAGGAATATCAACCTGTTGTCCATCGGATACACCTTTCGGTCTCTCCTTAGGTCCCGACTAACCCAGGGCGGACGAGCCTTCCCCTGGAAACCTTAGTCTTACGGTGGACAGGATTCTCACCTGTCTTTCGCTACTCATACCGGCATTCTCACTTCTATGCGTTCCAGCACTCCTCACGGTACACCTTCATCACACATAGAACGCTCTCCTACCATACCTATAAAGGTATCCACAGCTTCGGTAAATTGTTTTAGCCCCGGTACATTTTCGGCGCAGGGTCACTCGACTAGTGAGCTATTACGCACTCTTTGAATGAATAGCTGCTTCTAAGCTAACATCCTAGTTGTCTGTGCAACCCCACATCCTTTTCCACTTAACAATTATTTTGGGACCTTAGCTGGTGGTCTGGGCTGTTTCCCTTTCGACTACGGATCTTAGCACTCGCAGTCTGACTGCCGACCATAATTCATTGGCATTCGGAGTTTATCTGAGATTGGTAATCCGGGATGGACCCCTCACCCAAACAGTGCTCTACCTCCAAGAATCTCTAATGTCGACGCTAGCCCTAAAGCTATTTCGGAGAGAACCAGCTATCTCCAAGTTCGTTTGGAATTTCTCCGCTACCCACAAGTCATCCAAGCACTTTTCAACGTGCCCTGGTTCGGTCCTCCAGTGCGTCTTACCGCACCTTCAACCTGCTCATGGGTAGGTCACATGGTTTCGGGTCTACGTCATGATACTAAGGCGCCCTATTCAGACTCGGTTTCCCTACGGCTCCGTCTCTTCAACTTAACCTCGCATCATAACGTAACTCGCCGGTTCATTCTACAAA
>NZ_RJNX01000015.1:0-3682 GCF_003942775.1 Streptococcus mitis
GCTTTTGAATTTGAGTAATACAGGACTGACCAAATTAAATCAGTTGCGCGAACTTGCAGGAAATTCACCATTATTGAAAGAAAATTTGAACTTAGAACAATTATGTTAATCATATTAATACAGCACGATAAAGCAAAATCGTGATAATACACTATTGATGGAACGCCGTGTGCGGTGAAAGTCGCACGCACGGTGTGAAGCGGGGGAAAAGATGGAGATAGTATCAAAGTTTTACCTATCGCTATAGAAAGTATATGATGACGGTTCTTTCCTTGTGTCTGAAACCAACTATGGTGGCAACCCTAACTATACCTTTAGAAAAATCTCTCAAGCAGATAGTGCAATAAGTTTTGCCTATACGACGAAATAAAAGAATCATGTCATCAGTTTAGGTGACATGATTCTTATTTTTTATAGAGTGACATATTTAATGCCATAGGCTGATAAGTTACTTGATGATCGTCTTTAATCAATTGACTGTAAGCAACAAATCCGAACTGTTCATAAAATCGAATGACTTTAGGATGATTGATACTATCTAAAAATACCATCTGAGTTCCTACAATTGCACGAAATTCTTCAATTTTTTGAATTACAATTTCAAATAACTCTTGTCCTGATAGTTTATTTAACTTTGTGTTTTTGCCGAATTGACCGATAAGTAACACAGGGAGATAATCAATATTTTTGGGACTTTTCCCTTTTAGGACGAGTTTCTTTTTTAAGGATTTCTCTAAATCAGAAATATCAACAACTTTGAGAGATAAACTAAAGAATCCTATGATGTTATTTGTTTCAGTTTCTTCAACGATAAAATTACGAGAACGATGTTGTTTTTCAAAATTGGGGGCTTTATCAGATAGATAAGTCAACATCTCTTCATTACCGTTGAAATCAACATTTTCTAAAATGATAGTTTTAAATAGCTCCTGAACTTGTTTCTCAGTTTTATCAGGAGCTAGCACTTGAATATTTTCAAGATATTGCTTAAGTGGTGTTACTTGAATTGTCATCTTACAGATACTTTGAAATGAGTTTATTTTTCGTTGGAGCGGTAGCGTCCTGTGATTCAATAGATTTCAAGACGGCTTGTAGCTTTTTAGATGGTTTATGATTAAGAATTTTTAGAGCATCTTCGTTTGTTAGTTTTATATCACGTGTTAAACTGATTGTAGCCATTTGTTCTACCTCCTGTTTCTACTTAAATTCATTATAGCTTATTTTGAACAAAAGTTCAATATGAAGATAGTGTATGTTTTCTATAGTGTATAAATCCAAAATAAGTTTTTCTCTTGCATTTGTAGCTCATATTCGTTAGAATAATGGTGTAAATGAGTGGTCGGCTCATGGTCAATCTGATAGTAATCTTGGACATAAGGGCCAAGCGGTGGCGGACACCAGAACGAAATCCGATAGCAATCTTGGACGTAAGGGCCAAGCGGTGGCAGACACCAGAATAAACCGACTGACTAGGTGGCTTACAGGTTATGTAAGTCATCTTTTTTACTTTGATAATAATGTTTTATCATTTTAAGGAGAACGAGGTTTTGCTTGTTCTCTTTTTTTGTTGTGATACTTCTTTCAAGGAATATTTGGTAGGATTGGAGTGAAAAAAGATTAACTAGGAAAGAAGGAAGTATATGGAAGGCATTTATCAACGTGATTCGGATCAAGATGGACTAACTGATGCTCAAGAATTGGCGCTAGGAACCAATCCTTTTAGCGCAGATTCTGATGGTGATGGTCGTTCAGATTTAGTGGAAATAGAAGAAGGAACCAATCCCTTAGAAAAGGATTTTCAAGACATAGACCAAACATGTCTAACTGAACCGTCATCAGTATTTATGGAAATGAAACAAAAGATTTCAGATATGATGGAGAGTCACTACAAGGAATTTATACAGGCTCTGATTAGTATTGAAACAGGGATTGAAAACCAACAAGACCTTGAAGACTTATATACTTACTACATGAGAACAGATGCCGTTTCTCTTTTGTCTAGTGATTTAGAAATCAGTCCTCAAGAGGTTGAAATGGAGATAGAGTTGTAGGGGAATCATGTGATTCTCCTATTTTCGTATAGATGAAAGGAGCAAGTATGGAAGTAATGCAATTATTGGCTATGTTTCGTGGAACAATTCCAAAAGATAGGGAGAAAATGGACTTATTTCTTCGTTATCAAGCGCAACATTTTGATGAGAAATGGCAGGACTTGGTAGAGAGTTTTTTGACTGAAGAGGGGAAGATAGAAGAGATACCTCATGTCTATTCGTTTCATCAAGATATTGTTTCTTTCCTAGAGGCCAGTTCTGAAAATAATGACCAAGATCTAGAAAGTTACACAAGAAATTTTGGACAAGCAGGTCTAAGTAAATTATCTCAATTAAGTAATTGGGAGAAAAACTTGGTGCTAGAAGTCGCAACCTATAACCTTTCCACTCGATTTTACATCCAATCTGAAAAAGAGAAGCTAGAACAACTAAGTGAGCTTATCTTTCATCAGAATCAGGATGTCAATTTAGTCAATGTCTATCGGGTTGCGAATAATCTATCTGACCGCATTAGTAGAGATATAGAGGAGTTTCTTCTAATGGTTGATTCCAAAGAACTAAAAAAAGAGGTTCTTGAGATTCATTTTGAAGAAAAAGAGGGAGATGTTCTAGCCTATTTGGGTTCAGAATTGATGGCTACTTTAGATACTGTTACGGATCTTGTCCATCATGAAGAAAACTACACACAACTCCCACTGACACAAAAGCTGAAGATTATTACTCATTTTGATGAAGTAAAGGCTATAAGAGAAAAGTCTAATCAAGTAGAGGAATCTTTGTCTCCTTCAAGTGATATTGAACAGGAAACGGAAGAAACGAACTCTTTTTCTAATGTCGATAAAATTGTAGAAGAAGCTTTGAGGGAATATCCAATCGGTTCACAAGTAAGTTATAAAGGACAAGTATTTCAGTTGGTTTCGATTGAAAATGCACAGTTAAATGACTTAGTTCGCCTAGAGCTATTCAATGATTCCAAGCAGTTATTTGAAGAGAATCCTATCTTATACTTGAACAGTTTGGAAGAGATTGAACAAGTATTGTCTCTTGTAGAACTTGAAAAAGAAGATTCAGAGATTGAGATTGATTCATCAAGTGAAAGTCAGGAAATAGATTTGTTTTCCTACCTGGAAGAAGAAAATGAAAAGGATAAGGATAAGGATAAGGAAACAAAACCTTTAATTTCAGGCATAGAAGAGACGGATGTCCCCGTTCAAGATTTTGTTTTTCCAGATGATTTAGAGGACTTTTATCCTAAGACAAATCGAGAAAAAATTGAAACGAATATCGCCGCAATTGAACTTGTTAAAAGATTAGAAAAAGGGAGACGACAAGCAAGTCCAGAAGAACAAGAGCTACTAGCCAAGTATGTCGGCTGGGGCGGTCTTGCCAATGAATTTTTTGATGAACTCAATCCAAAGTATGAAACAGAACGTTTAACTCTCAAGAGCTTAGTAAGCAAATCAGAATACTCGACCATGAAACAAAGTTCTCTCACAGCCTATTATACAGACCCAATGATTATTCGCCAGATTTGGCAAAAATTACTGGCTGATGGTTTTGAAGGAGGAAGGATTTTAGATCCTTCTATGGGGACTGGGAACTTCTTTGCGGCGATGCCTAGAAGTATACGA
>NZ_RJNX01000016.1:0-3388 GCF_003942775.1 Streptococcus mitis
GTATAACGCACCAATTTTGGTGCATTATTGACTATTTTTCCTAAATCTCTCTAAATTCTTCTCCAATTGTTCCTTATGAAGTTGGTTCTTAGCTTCCTTTAATGTGTCGTCCAAAGTTTCTTCTCTGAAAGTTGCTTCTGTTTTTAGTTGTTCTGATCCTTGATCTGGAGTGAAAATGATATCTAGCAGTCGGTCTATTTTTTCAAGATCTTGGACAGACATATCAGATAGTCTATGAATTAGCTTCTTAAATACATCACCATTGTCGTGGTTTTTCTTAAAAAATGTTGTAAACATCTATAACCTCTCAAAAAAAGCAGCCTATCAGGACTGCTTAGTGTAATTCCGAAATCGCATCATAAATGGACTGCAATTTCTTATTTTCTTTATTCTTTGTGTCAATCAACGTATGTAGATCTTCAATTTTATTTTGACTACTTTGAATATCGCTATTGTTATCTGCAATAAGTCTTTTAAGATGTTGCTGATAACTTGTAGTGATATCTGTCCCTTTTCCTGTTCTAACCTCTGTAACTTTGGGTTTAGAACTAGAATTTGATTCCGTCACAGGTGCTTGTTTACGCTTTTGAAAAGCTGCTTCATAATTTACATCATTACCTCCTTGATGATTTCCAAATAAGGCCGCAATTTTATCTGGATCTTCTTGATTTTCTGATTTACTTTCTAATGGTTGATTAAAATTCCAATCTTTTGTCATTCACTCATTTCATCCTTTCTAAATTCAGAATCATCGAATTGTCTTTCTTTGCCAAATGCATGGTCAAGAGCTTCTTCAAAACTCATGTGACTAATGCTTTGACGCCTTTTGAACGTCGCAAACATCGCTGTCTCCAGTTGTTCTTTGTAAGCAGCGAGTTTTTCTGTCTCTCTTACTACCTTACTTTCTTGCCTAGTGACCTTTTCTTCTAAGCGTTCAATAATGGTCATATACGATCCTCCTTCATTCTAATATTATCTAAAACATCTTGATTTTGTTATCACAATTCTAAAAATTGAGATGATTGTCTTACTGGTGGATTTCCAAATGTCTCTTTTACAGTCTCAAGCATAAATTGTAAATCTGATTTCTTTTCTCTAAGGACATCATTCCAGTCTATTTTTTCTTTCCCAGATTCATTATCAGGCAAATCCAGTAAAACAGGAAATCCTGATTGAGATAACTTATCAGAAAAATCTTTACCTGCATCATCACAATCTACCGCAAGTGTCAATAAATCAGGATGATTATCAAAATAGCTGGTGGTATCACGAATGGTATTGATCAAAGGCAATAACTTTGAAGGTATTACTGTATCTAAAAATTCCAACTTCTGATTTTCTTCAGCTATCAGTCGTAAAGTTTGATAAGCAACAACAGACCTTTTTAATCCCTCCATAGATACCAAACGAACATCAGATAGATTTTGTTGATGCAGTTCGTAATAGCTCATCAAGTCGATGAACGATTCACAAAAGACCAGTCTATTTGGTTTACCAATGTCAAAGGATATTCCAATATGTCCATGGCTTCCTTTTAGAATCGTTTTTAACCTCTCTCTAGAAAGAGCGGGATTCTTATAAATCCCTTGTAGGCTTGCTGCCTGCAGTTTGTGACGATGATCAAAACTTTTAAAAACAATAACAGGTTCAACAGTTTCATTTGTTTTCCAACTGGCTTGTGCTAGCAAACCTTGTTGAATCATCTTTTGTACGATTTCTTCTGAGATTCCTCTACATTCTATTAAATAATATCTGGCCAGACTACAGTTAGAATCTTCTATTCTCTTTAAAGGATAATAAAATGGTCTATCTCTATTTTCTTGAACAGCTTCTTTTTGAAAAGGTTCTTCAGAAAGAAAAGCTAGAGCATCTTTAAAGGAAATTCCCTTAACAAGTCGAACAAAATCAATGACATCACCTTGAATATCTCTTGAAAACCATTTAAAAGTATTAGTAGTTGAAAAAATCCGAAATGAATCGTGTTCAGGATGTTCATAGACACTGCTCGAAACTTGTTTAAAGGAGATACCTAAACGATTGGTTACATCAAGAATTGAAATTTGCTTACATTCCTCTATATTCATAAAACATCATCATTTTGTCGTAGTATTTGGCAGTGATGGAACAGATGAGGATTCTTCTAAAGTTTTGGGAGTGGCCTTATCCAAATCATCTAACCCCGATTTCCAAACCTGTACTTGGTTGACCAATAACTTACCAGGAAGTTTAGAGTAGGACAACTTAACCGTTCTGGTTTCTGTCTGATTAGTCTTTGATTGGTTGGCATTGTTTAAATCAGATACATAGGTTACATTATAAGAGACCATGGCAATGGCTTGATTCGTAGTCTGATTGACAAAGATATCTGCTTTTTCAAAATGATAATCCAAAATATAATCCTTATACACTTGGTTCATGGCATCATTTTGACTTGACAATTCTTGAGAATAAGCCGATTCAGTCATATAAGGTTGAATACGTGTATTATTTTCTCCGAGCTTGTCTTTCGTATAGTACTGAGTCAAAAATTCTTTTACAGTATCCGATGACAAAATGCTGGCTTTATCTTCTGCTTGTTTGTCCTCTACAAGTTTAGCTGCAGCCAATTCGATTTCTTTGCGACTTTGTTTAGCAGTAGAATGTTGACCCACAGTATATCCCATCATGAGAATAAAGCTAGTTGCAGCCACTGCTCCGACACTAATTAAGGCTTTAGTTTTGACTTTATTTAACATCTTAGACCTTCTTTCTATAAAAACTAGGTCAAGAATAACAAAAAGGACTTGTAAGTTTTATCACACCATAATAAAAGGTGATTCCTACATTTCAGGCGCAAAATCGTACAGTTCAAAGAAAAATATCAAAACTATCTGTCTTCAGCTTATAATGTAACTATGAAAAATTTAAAAGAAGAAAATTTGAGAAGAGCTCTTTCTCATATTGAACGACATAAACAAGCCATAAATACAAGTAATAACAGTGAGGATAATGATTTTCATAAATTACTGCTCCAATTTAGCTATGAAGTATATGAAAGAATCAAGGCTAATAAAAAACCTTATCCGAATTTAGATTCAGATAAAGTTTTTTAACCATCTAACAAGTTTACATACTTTCCTTAGTTTTGGAGTTTATGAAACGCCAACTGAATCCTAGAACCAACATCAGATTGATGAAAAGGTACACAGCCGTAAAACTAGTTAAACCATGTTGTCTGATATCATCAAAGTATAAAGTCGGTTCAGTAAAGAACAAATAAATTCCATAGACCTCCACGAAAATAAGAAAACTGATAAAACCAATAAGGAAAAGTCCACTGGCAATAAGAAAGAGTCTCCATAAAAGAATGAGAATTCCTCCTACTGCTAAAAAAATTACTGGGATAAGG
>NZ_RJNX01000017.1:0-3367 GCF_003942775.1 Streptococcus mitis
AAAGTATGAAACAGAACGTTTAACTCTCAAGAGCTTAGTAAGCAAATCAGAATACTCGACCATGAAACAAAGTTCTCTCACAGCCTATTATACAGACCCAATGATTATTCGCCAGATTTGGCAAAAATTACTGGCTGATGGTTTTGAAGGAGGAAGGATTTTAGATCCTTCTATGGGGACTGGGAACTTCTTTGCGGCGATGCCTAGAAGTATACGAGAGAGGTCAGAACTCTATGGAGTTGAATTAGACAGCGTGACAGGCGCAATCGCAAAACAACTCCACCCCAATACCCATATTGAAGTGCGAGGATTTGAAGAAGTTCCCTATCAAAATAATAGTTTTGATTTAGTCTTAACGAATGTTCCATTTGGAAATTTTCGCATTGCAGATAAAAACTATGATAAACCTTATATGATTCATGATTACTTTGTCAAACACTCACTTGATTTAGTAAGAGATGGAGGACAAGTTTCGATTATCTCTTCTATTGGCACAATGGATAAACGGACAGATAATGTCTTACAAGAGATTAAATCCAACACTCATTTTTTAGGGGGAGTTCGGTTGCCGGATACGGCTTTTAAAAAGATTGCAGGTACTCGAGTGACTACAGATCTCCTCTTCTTTCAAAAGGATCAAGCAAAGAATCTTAATGAAGAGGAACTTGTTTTTAGTGGTTCTATTCCCTTTGAGGAGGATAAGCGTGTCTGGATCAATCCTTATTTTGATGGGAAATACAATACACAAGTTTTGGGTGAATATGAGGTTCGTAATTTTAATGGAGGAACCCTCAATGTTAAGGGGGAATCAGAAACATTCACTACTGACATTATGGAAGCATTAGAGAATGTGGAAGCACCTAAACAAATTGACAATTCTTTGAAAGCACCTGTTTTTATCCAAGAAGAAGTGGATAATTCGATCCCAAGTCGTATACGTGAGGACTTAGCGCTCTATTCTTTTGGATATGAGGGAAATCAAATTTATTACCGAGATACGCATGGCATTCGGAAAAGTTCAAAAGTAGACGAAATTAGTTATTATGTAGATGAGAAGGGAGATTTTAGAGCCTGGGACAGTTCTTTGTCTGAACATAAAATAGACCGATTCGTGCAACTTCATTTGACAGAAGAGGAAGCACTAGATGTTTACAAGTCAGAAGAAGCGAGTAAAAGAGGGAAATATAAGGGACTGTTCAAAAAAACTGTCTTTTATGAAAGTCCCTTATCGGATAAGGATATTAGTCGCATTAAGGGCATGGTTGATTTGAGAGAGACCTATCAATCCTTAATTGAAATTCAACGTCATCAAGATTATAGTCGGACAGAATTTCAGGTGTTACTTAGTAAACTCAATCATAACTATGACCGCTTTGTAAGTCAATTTGGATACTTGAATGCCTCAGTCAATCGGAACTTATTTGATAGTGACGATAAGTATTCTTTACTAGCAAGTTTAGAAGATGAATACATCGATTCTAAAGACCAGAAAGTAAAATATAAAAAATCTTTAGCCTTTGAGAAAGCATTGGTTAGACCAGAGAGAGAGATTACAAGAGTATCAACGGCTTTAGATGCCTTAAACTCCAGTTTATCGGATGGTAGAGGAGTTGATTTAGACTATATGGTATCAATTTATCCCGAACATAGCCAAGCTGCTATTTTAGATGAGTTAGGTGACCAGGTTTTAATGGATCCAGAAAGTTATTTAAGAGGGGAAAGAAAATATCTTTCTAAGAACCAGTTTTTGTCAGGAGATATTCTCAATAAGATAGAAGTAGTTCAACTATTAGTAGATGAAAACAACCAAGAATTTGACTGGTCTCATGCTTTAGATTTGTTAGAATCTGTTCGCCCTCCACGGATTCATCTGGCAGATATTGAGTTCAAAATAGGGTCACGTTGGATTCCTCAATCCGTTTATGGTAAATTTGCCTTTGAATGTTTTACCAATCGTGAATTTGAATTGTCTTCGCCAGATGTTGAACAAGTCATTGAAGTGAATCCTGTCGATGGCCAGGTTCATTTAAGGACATCATTTGTTTATCGCTATCCAAGTGCCAAAGATAGTAGTCTTGGAGTTAGTGGGTCACGTTATGATACAGGAAGAAAGATTTTTGAGAATTTACTTAATTCGAACCAACCGACGATTACCATGACTGTTACGGAAGGGGAAAAGAAAAAGACTATCACAGATTTGGAAAAAACCTCTGTTCTAAGAGCAAAAGAGCAGCATTTACAAGAGCTCTTTCAAGAATTTGTCTCACGGTATCCAGAAGTCCAACAGGTCATTGAGGAAAGCTATAATCGTCTTTATAATCGAACAGTTAGTCGAGAGTATGATGGTAGCCATCTAGTCATTGATGGCTTGGCACAAAACATCAGTCTTCGTCCTCATCAAGAGAATGCTATTCAAAGAATCGTAGAAGAAAAAAGAGCTTTATTAGCTCATGAGGTAGGTTCAGGAAAGACCTTGACCATGCTTGGTGCTGGGTTTAAATTAAAGGAGTTGGGGATGGTTCATAAGCCCTTGTATGTGGTGCCCTCTAGTTTGTCTGCTCAGTTTGGCCAAGAAATCATGAAATTTTTCCCTACTAAAAAAGTCTTTGTGACCACTAAGAAAGATTTTGTGAAGGCGAGAAGAAAACAATTTGTGTCACGTATCATTACAGGAGATTACGATGCCATTGTCATTGGGGATTCTCAATTTGAAAAAATCCCTGTCAGTAAGGAAAGACAGATGAATTATATCGAGGACAAACTCAATGAACTACGAGAGATTAAAACACATTCTGAAAATAAGTACACCGTTAAAGAAGCAGAACAATCAATAAGTGGTCTTGAGAGACAATTGGAAGAACTCCAACGCTTTAATCGTGATAGTTTTATTGATTTTGAGAACTTAGGAATTGATTTTCTCTTTGTGGATGAAGCACATCACTTTAAAAATATACGTCCAATTACTGGACTTGGAAATGTAGCAGGGATTACCAATACAACGTCTAAGAAGAATGTGGATATGGAAATGAAGGTTCGACAGATTCAGGAAGAACATGATTTTAAAAACATTGTCTTTGCGACAGGAACACCTGTTTCCAATTCTATTAGTGAGTTATATACTATGATGAACTACATTCAACCAGATATCTTAAAACGCTATCAAGTTGATTATTTTGACTCTTGGGTAGGTGCTTTTGGAGAAATTCAAAACTCTATGGAATTAGCTCCTACAGGGGATAAGTACCAACCTAAGAAACGATTTAAAAAGTTTGTCAATCTACCTGAGTTGATGAAAATCTATAAAGAAACAGCCGACATTCAAACACAAGATATGTTGGATTTACCTGTTCCAGAAGCTCATATTATC
>NZ_RJNX01000018.1:0-3367 GCF_003942775.1 Streptococcus mitis
GATAATATGAGCTTCTGGAACAGGTAAATCCAACATATCTTGTGTTTGAATGTCGGCTGTTTCTTTATAGATTTTCATCAACTCAGGTAGATTGACAAACTTTTTAAATCGTTTCTTAGGTTGGTACTTATCCCCTGTAGGAGCTAATTCCATAGAGTTTTGAATTTCTCCAAAAGCACCTACCCAAGAGTCAAAATAATCAACTTGATAGCGTTTTAAGATATCTGGTTGAATGTAGTTCATCATAGTGTATAACTCACTAATAGAATTGGAAACAGGTGTTCCTGTCGCAAAGACAATGTTTTTAAAATCATGTTCTTCCTGAATCTGTCGAACCTTCATTTCCATATCCACATTCTTCTTAGAGGTTGTATTGGTAATCCCTGCTACATTTCCAAGTCCAGTAATGGGACGTATATTTTTAAAGTGATGTGCTTCATCCACAAAGAGAAAATCAATTCCTAAGTTCTCAAAATCAATAAAACTATCACGATTGAAGCGTTGCAGTTCTTCCAATTGTTTCTCTAGACCACTTATTGATTGCTCTGCTTCTTTAACAGTATACTTATTTTCAGAATGTGTTTTAATCTCTCGTAGTTCATTGAGTTTATCCTCGATATAATTCATCTGTCTTTCCTTACTGACAGGGATTTTTTCAAATTGAGAATCCCCAATGACAATGGCATCGTAATCTCCTGTAATAATACGTGACACAAATTGTTTTCTTCTCGCCTTCACAAAATCTTTCTTAGTGGTCACAAAGACCTTTTTAGTAGGGAAAAATTTCATGATTTCTTGGCCAAATTGAGCAGACAAACTAGAAGGTACTACATACAAGGGCTTATGAACCATCCCCAACTCCTTTAATTTAAACCCAGCCCCAAGCATGGTCAAGGTCTTTCCTGAACCTACCTCATGAGCTAATAAGGCTCTTTTTTCTTCTACGATTCTTTGAATGGCATTCTCTTGATGAGGACGAAGACTGATGTTTTGTGCCAAGCCATCAATGACTAGATGGCTACCGTCATACTCTCGACTAACCGTTCGATTATAAAGACGATTATAGCTTTCTTCAATGACTTGTTGGACTTCTGGATACCGTGAGACAAAGTCTTGAAAGAGTTCTTGTAAATGCTGCTCTTTTGCTCTTAGAACAGAGGTTTTTTCCAAATCTGTGATGGTCTTTTTCTTTTCTCCTTCCGTAACAGTCATGGTAATCGTCGGTTGGTTCGAATTAAGTAAATTCTCAAAAATCTTTCTTCCTGTATCATAACGTGACCCGCTGACTCCAAGACTACTATCTTTTGCACTTGGATAGCGATAAGCAAATGATGTCCTTAAATGAACCTGCCCATCGACAGGATTCACTTCAATGACTTGTTCAACATCAGGCGAAGATAATTCAAATTCACGATTGGTAAAACATTCAAAGGCAAATTTACCATAAACGGATTGAGGAATCCAACGTGACCCTATTTTAAACTCAATATCTGCCAGATGAATCCGTGGAGGACGAACAGATTCTAACAAATCTAAAGCATGGGACCAGTCACATTCTTGGTTGTTTTCCTCCACTAATAGTTGAACTACTTCTATCTTGTTGAGAATGTCTCCTGATAAAAATTGGTTCTTAGAAAGATATTTTCTTTCTCCTCTTAAATAACTTTCTGGATCCATTAAAATCTGGTCTCCTAACTCATCTAAAATAGCAGCTTGGCTATGTTCGGGATAAATTGATACCATATAGTCTAAATCAACCCCTCTACCATCCGATAAACTGGAGTTTAAGGCATCTAAAGCCGTTGAAACTCTTGCAATTACTCTCTCTGGCCTAACCAATGCTTTCTCAAAGGCTAAAGATTTTTTATATTTTACTTTCTGATCTTTAGAGTCAATGTATTCATCTTCTAAACTTGCTAGTAAAGAATACTTATCGTCACTATCAAATAAGTTCCGATTGACTGAGGCATTCAAGTATCCAAATTGACTTACAAAGCGGTCATAGTCATGATTGAGTTTACTAAGTAATACCTGAAAATCTGTCCGACTATAATCTGGATGACGTTGAATTTCAATTAAGGCTTGATAGGTCTCTCTCAAATCAACCATGCCCTTAATACGACTAATATCCTTATCCGATAAGTGGCTTTCATAAAATACAGTTTTTTTGAACAGTCCCTTATATTTCCCTCTTTTACTCGCTTCTTCTGACTTGTAAACATCTAGTGCTTCCTCATCTGTCAAATGAAGTTGTACGAATCGATCTATTTTATGTTCAGACAAAGAACTGTCCCATGCTTTAAAATCTCCCTTCTCGTCTACATAATAACTAATTTCGTCTACTTTTGAACTTTTTCTAATACCATGCGTATCTCGGTAATAAATTTGATTACCCTCATATCCAAAAGAATAGAGCGCTAAGTCCTCACGTATACGACTTGGGATAGAATTATCCACTTCTTCTTGGATAAAAACAGGTGCTTTCAAAGAATTGTCAATTTGTTTAGGTGCTTCTACATTCTCTAATGCTTCCATTATGTCAGTAGCTAATGTTTCTGATACCCCCTTAACATTGAGGGTTCCTCCATTAAAATTACGTACCTCATATTGACCCAAAACTTGTGTATTGTATTTCCCATCAAAATAAGGATTGATCCAGACACGCTTATCCTCTTCAAAAGAAATAGAGCCACTAAAGACAAGTTCCTCCTCATTAAGATTCTTTGCTTGATCCTTTTGAAAGAAGAGGAGGTCTGTAGTCACTCGAGTACCTGCAATGCTTTTAAAAGCCGTATCCGGCAAACGAACTCCCCCCAAAAAATGAGTGTTGGTTTTAATCTCTTGTAAGACATTATCTGTCCGCTTATCCATTGTCCCGATAGAAGAGATAATCGAAACTTGTCCTCCATCTCTTACTAAATCAAGTGAGTGTTTGACAAAGTAGTCGTGAATCATATAAGGTTTATCATAGTTTTTATCGGCAATTCGAAAATTTCCAAAAGGAACATTCGTTAAGACTAAATCAAAACTATTATTTTGATAGGGAACTTCTTCAAATCCTCGCACTTCAATATGGGTATTGGGGTGGAGTTGTTTTGCGATTGCGCCTGTCACACTATCTAATTCAACTCCATAGAGTTCTGACCTCTCTCGTATACTTCTAGGCATCGCCGCAAAGAAGTTCCCAGTCCCCATAGAAGGATCTAAAATCCTTCCTCCTTCAAAACCATCAGCCAGTAATTTTTGCCAAATCTGGCGAATAATCATTGGGTCTGTATAATAGGCTGTGAGAGAACTTTGTTTCATGGTCGAGTATTCTGATTTGCTTACTAAGCTCTTGAGAGTTAAACGTTCTGTTTCATACTTT
>NZ_RJNX01000019.1:0-2789 GCF_003942775.1 Streptococcus mitis
GGTGCGAGACGTTTCTAACTGAAAAGGTTAGACACGTTCTTGAAAAATCAACCTGATAATCAGGTTAAATTTGAATAGAATGGAGAACTCTTATCTTGAAAATTGGAATGAAGGGGTAACGACCTGAAACGATTTCTCTAATACTCCGACATGCGTTTATCTTGTGCAAAGGTAAAGGTTTGAAGCTCGGTGAAGTCGGCTGAAAGATACCGTCATTCTTAAGGACTTAAGAATCGAAAGTGTTCCAGAGGTGGAATATGTATCTGATAGGTCGGGAGTCATTAAAAACTAAATAGGGTGAGAATGTGCATGAGCACTGACGAACCAGCGAATGTACGCTCCGAAGGCGAGTACGTAGAAATGCGTATAACAACGTAAGTTGTTTCAACTTGAGGAAGAGTAAGAATCGACGATATGAAATTCCTTGTTATGTTACAGGCATATCAAAGTTGAAGGGGTATAGCTAGGCACCTAAGTTTAGTATTGATAAAGATAAGGGAACGTCGAAAGCTAGAGATGTGGAGGTTGCACAACCAGAGAAACATTGGAAAGAAAATCATAACTTTCCTTAATCTCTAGTGAGAGTGGTGGCACGACCTTTGAAAGTGTTGTAATGATACTGGAGGAACAGCCACTAGTCAATAGTGTATTGTTATGAACTTTATCATTTCATGGATTCTTGTAAGACATAAAAGGTCACGAATCCAAAGAGAGGAGTGATAGACCATGACGAAACCAAAAAATGATGACAAACTATTAAAACATCAAAAACTAAGGTATGCGGAATACTATGGCATGACCGAGATATTTGATGATTTATATTCCAAAAGTCAAAAGGGATTCAGTTTTAAGAACTTAATGAACATTATCATATCTCCCGAGAATATACTGCTCGCTTATCGTACCATAAAGCGGAATGGTGGTAGTCAAACCGAAGGAGTAGATGGTGTTACCATTAAAGATTTAGAAAATCTGACCCAAGAAGACTTTATCTCTAAAGTTCAAAGAAGATTTCAATATTATAGACCCAGAAAAGTCAGAAGAGTAGAGATTCCTAAGCCAAATGGGAAGAAACGACCACTTGGCATTCCCTCGATGTGGGACAGAGTAGCTCAACAGTGTATTTTACAAGTGTTGGAGCCAATCTGTGAAGCGAAATTTTACAAACACAGTTATGGATTTAGACCCTTAAGGTCGGCTGATAACGCTATTATGGACTGTATGTATCGTATGAATAAAAGTCATATGACTTATGTCGTTGACGTTGATATTAAAGGCTTTTTTGATGAAGTGAATCATACTAAGTTAATGCGTCAAATCTGGACATTAGGTATCAGGGACAAACAACTTCTAGTGATTATTCGAAAAATGTTAAAAGCACCAATTGTTCTTCCGAATGGAAAAGTGACCTATCCAACTAAGGGCACACCACAAGGAGGTATCTTATCTCCACTACTTGCCAATATCAATCTCAATGAATTTGATTGGTGGATAGGACGACAATGGGAAGAAAGAGATTGTAAGGAATTAGTTCCTCAATATAATTCCAAGGGAACAAGACACAAGTCACATGTTTACAGAAAGCTGCGAATTTCAACGACGCTAAAAGAAGTTTATATTGTTCGATATGCGGATGATTTTAAAATCTTTTGTCGAAATAGGAATGAGGCAGAGCGAACGTTTAAGGCTGTAAAATTGTGGTTAAAAGAACGACTTAACCTCCCTATTTCAGAGGAAAAATCTCAAATTACCAATCTGAGAAAGAAAAGCAGTGAATTCCTTGGGATTACTTTAAAGCTAGTTTCTAAGAATAATCGTTTGGTTTGTTTCTCTCATATTGCATCAAAAGCCAAGAAACGTATTAAACATCAACTGAAACAACAGATGAAATTGATACAAATTAAAGGTGCTAAAGAAACAATTATTCGTGAAATACAGAAGTATAATAGTATGGTTATCGGTATTCATAACTATTATAGTATGGCAACACATGTGAGTAAGGATTTAGAAGAAATTCATTATCAGCTTTATCTCTCTTTTAAAAATAGATTGCAGGCGAAAGGTCTGACAAAAATAGGAGAATACAAGGGAAAAGATAAAGGACTTCTCCCCTACCTCCAATCTCAAAATATTCGGTACTTAATGGGTTATCCAATTCTTCCAATTAGCTATGTCAAGACGAGAACACTAAAAGGAAGAAATAAGAATCTGAATAGGTATACTCCCGAGGGGAGAAAATTGATTCATAAACAACAGGAATCTGTTGAAACATGGAAATTAAAATGGCTGAGAGAACACTCAATTATAAATAAGCGTGCAACAGTTGAATACAATGATAATCGAATTTCTTTATTTGTAGCTCAAAAAGGGAAATGTGCTGTAACCGGTCAGGAATTGGATATGGATGATATTCATTGTCACCATAAGAGACCGTGGTTAGAAACAAAGGATGACTCTTATAGGAACCTTATCATTGTTGGACGAGATATTCATCGCCTGATTCACGCAACAAATGAGAAGGTTATCAAAAATCTCTTTCAGCTTTTGAATTTGAGTAATACAGGACTGACCAAATTAAATCAGTTGCGCGAACTTGCAGGAAATTCACCATTATTGAAAGAAAATTTGAACTTAGAACAATTATGTTAATCATATTAATACAGCACGATAAAGCAAAATCGTGATAATACACTATTGATGGAACGCCGTGTGCGGTGAAAGTCGCACGCACGGTGTGAAGCGGGGGAAAAGATGGAGATAGTATCAAAGTTTTACCTATCGCTATAGAA
>NZ_RJNX01000020.1:0-2344 GCF_003942775.1 Streptococcus mitis
ACTATGATGAACTACATTCAACCAGATATCTTAAAACGCTATCAAGTTGATTATTTTGACTCTTGGGTAGGTGCTTTTGGAGAAATTCAAAACTCTATGGAATTAGCTCCTACAGGGGATAAGTACCAACCTAAGAAACGATTTAAAAAGTTTGTCAATCTACCTGAGTTGATGAAAATCTATAAAGAAACAGCCGACATTCAAACACAAGATATGTTGGATTTACCTGTTCCAGAAGCTCATATTATCCCTATTGAGAGTGAGTTAACTGAAAACCAGAAACTCTATTTAGAAGAATTGGTTATGAGGTCAGATATGGTCAAATGTGGAACAGTTGATCCGAGCCAGGATAACATGTTAAAGATAACAGGTGAGGCACGGAAACTAGCTATTGATATGCGTTTATTGGACTCTAGCTATAGTCTAGCAGACAATCATAAACTGCTTCAGGTAGTGGATAATGTTGAGAGAATTTATCGTGAGGGAATGGAAAATAAGGCTACTCAGATGATTTTTTCAGATATTGGAACACCTAAGAAAAAGGACTATGGCTTTGATGTTTATTCTGAAATAAAGGCTTTATTAGTTGATAGAGGAATTCCTAGTAAGGAAATTGCCTTTGTACATGATGCCAATAGTGATGAAAAAAAGAATAGTTTGTCTCGAAAGGTCAATGCAGGAGAGGTGCGGATTCTTCTTGCCTCAACTGAAAAAGGAGGAACAGGTTTAAATGTTCAGAGCAAGATGAAAGCAGTTCACCACCTGGATGTACCGTGGAGACCAAGTGACATTCAGCAACGCAATGGACGTATTATCCGACAGGGAAATGAAAATAAGGAAGTGGATATTTACCACTACATTACCAAAGGTTCATTTGATAATTATCTATGGGCAACTCAGGAGAACAAACTCCGTTATATTAAGCAGATTATGACTTCTAAGGAGCCGATTCGTGCTGCAGAAGACATTGATGAACAGACTATGACAGCTTCTGATTTTAAGGCACTAGCAACAGGTAATCCTTATCTCAAATATAAGATGGAATTGGAGAATGATCTAACCCTATTAGAAAATCAAAGACGCGCCTTTCAACGCAGCAAGGATCACTATCGTCATACAATCTCCTACTGTGAAGAAAATATGCCCATTCTTGAGAAACGATTAAGCAAGTATGAAGGCGATATTCAACAGTCTGAAATGTCGAAAGACCAGGCATTTTCTATGACGGTAGGTAAGCAAGTTTTTGATCAACGAGCTGAAGCAGGGGAATCCCTACACCGTCTTATCCGTCATAATCAAGCTGACAGCAAAGAATTTCGTACCCTAGCCAGTTATCGAGGATTTGACATTAAGATGCTTAGTCTTCCAACGAACCAGCCTCTTCCTGAAACCTTCTCTGTTAAGATTGTAGGAGAAAATCAGTATTCTGTCAGTTTAGATTTGTATTCTCCTTTGGGGACAATTCAAAGACTTCAGCATACGATTGATCACATTAAAGAGGACCAAGTGAAAACTCAGAACTTATTGGATGAATTAAAGGATAAATGGACTACTGCTAAAGTAGAAATTGAGAAAAATTTTCCAAAGGAAGAGGAATATCAAACAAAAAAGGCCGAATACGATGTACTCGCGCCATTGATTGAAACAGAAACGGATTTAGATATTATCGATCAAGCCTTAAGACAATTCCACGAAAAAGAAAAGCAAGAACAACTTTCTCTTGAATTAGATTAAAAAAATATATATAAATAGCGGACAAGAAATGAAAAGTGCGGTAGAATAAAGATAGAAAGAAACGAGGTTATGATTATGATGGAAGATACCTATTATCAATTAGAAGAGGCTTTGGTACAGGGATTTCAAACACCTGAAGAATATCAAGCCTACAAGGAGTTAAAGGAACATTATGAGGAAGTGACAGGAGATTACAGCTTTTCCAAACGAGAACTCACTAGTCAATTGGAAATCACTCTTCAAAATCATCGAGGTGTGGACTTTGAAGAACATGAAAAAGAGGAGTATTTGGACTTAGTTCAAAAATTAGAAGAGTTTGATACCTCTCTTGCCACCGATTATCGTCAATTGATTGATTAGGAAGGAGAAAGTCATGAATGATTTACTCCTTATCCCAGTAATTTTTTTAGCAGTAGGAGGAATTCTCATTCTTTTATGGAGACTCTTTCTTATTGCCAGTGGACTTTTCCTTATTGGTTTTATCAGTTTTCTTATTTTCGTGGAGGTCTATGGAATTTATTTGTTCTTTACTGAACCGACTTTATACTTTGATGATATCAGACAACATGGTTTAACTAGTTTTACGGCTGTGTACCTTTTCATCAATCTG
>NZ_RJNX01000021.1:0-2206 GCF_003942775.1 Streptococcus mitis
TAAAAAGTTTGTTAAAAAGTTTGTCAATCTACCTGAGTTGATGAAAATCTATAAAGAAACAGCCGACATTCAAACACAAGATATGTTGGATTTACCTGTTCCAGAAGCTCATATTATCCCTATTGAGAGTGAGTTAACTGAAAACCAGAAACTCTATTTAGAAGAATTGGTTATGAGGTCAGATATGGTCAAATGTGGAACAGTTGATCCGAGCCAGGATAACATGTTAAAGATAACAGGTGAGGCGCGGAAACTAGCTATTGATATGCGTTTATTGGACTCTAGTTATAGTCTAGCAGACAATCATAAACTGCTTCAGGTAGTGGATAATGTTGAAAGAATTTATCGTGAGGGAATGGAAAATAAGGCTACTCAGATGATTTTTTCAGATATTGGCACACCTAAGAAAAAAGATAATGGCTTTGATGTTTATTCTGAGATTAAGGCTTTATTAGTTGATAGAGGAATCCCTAGTATGGAAATTGCCTTTGTACATGATGCCAATAGTGATGAAAAGAAGAATAGCTTGTCTCGAAAGGTTAATGCAGGAGAGGTTCGGGTTCTTCTTGCCTCAACTGAAAAAGGAGGAACAGGTTTAAATGTTCAGAGCAAGATGAAAGCAGTTCACCATCTGGATGTACCGTGGAGACCAAGTGACATTCAGCAACGTAATGGACGTATTATCCGACAGGGAAATGAAAACAAGGAAGTGGATATTTACCACTATATTACCAAAGGTTCGTTTGATAATTATCTATGGGCAACTCAGGAGAACAAACTCCGTTATATTAAGCAGATTATGACTTCTAAGGAGCCGATTCGTGCTGCGGAAGATATTGATGAACAGACTATGACAGCTTCTGATTTTAAGGCATTAGCAACAGGTAATCCTTATCTCAAATATAAGATGGAACTAGAGAATGATTTAACCCTATTAGAAAACCAAAGACGCGCATTTCAACGCAGCAAGGATCACTATCGTCATACAATCTCTTACTGTGAAGAAAATATGCCCATTCTTGAGAAACGATTAAGCAAGTATGAAGGCGATATTCAACAGTCTGAAATATCGAAAGACCAGGCATTTTCTATGAGGGTAGGTAAGCAAGCTTTTGATCAACGAGCTGAAGCAGGGGAATCCCTACACCGTCTTATCCGTCATAATCAAGCTGATATTAAAGAATTTCGCACCTTAGCCAGTTATCGAGGATTTGACATTAAAATGCTTAGTCTTCCAACAAATCAACCTCTTCCTGAAACCTTCTCTGTTAAGATTGTAGGAGAAAATCAATATTCTGTCAGTTTAGATTTGTATTCTCCTTTGGGGACAATTCAAAGGCTTCAACATACGATTGATCACATTAAAGAGGACCAAGTGAAAACTCAGAACTTATTGGATGAATTAAAGGATAAATGGACTACTGCTAAGGTAGAAATTGAGAAAAATTTTCCAAAGGAAGAGGAGTATCAAACTAAAAAGGCCGAATACGATGTACTCGCGCCATTGATTGAAACAGAAACGGATCTAGATATTATTGATCAGGCATTAAGGCAATTCCACGAAAAAGGAAAAGAAAAGCAAGAACAACTTTCTTTTGAATTAGATTAAAAAATATATATAAATAGCGGACAAGAAAAGAAAAGCGCGGTAGAATAAAGATAGAAAGAAACGAGGTAACGATTATGATGGAAGATACCTATTATCAATTAGAAGAGGCCTTGGTACAGGGATTTCAAACACCTGAAGAATACCAAGCCTACAAGGAGTTAAAGGAACATTATGAGGAAGTGACGGGGGATTACAGTTTTTCTAAACGAGAACTCACTAGTCAATTGGAAATCGCTCTTCAAAATCATCGAGGTGTGGACTTTGAAGGATATGAAAAAGAGGAGTATTTGGACTTAGTCCAAAAATTAGCAGAGTTTGATTCTTCTCTTGCCACCTATTATCGTCAATTGATTGACTAGAAAGGAGAAAGTCATGAATGATTTACTCCTTATCCCAGTAATTTTTTTAGCAGTAGGAGGAATTCTCATTCTTTTATGGAGACTCTTTCTTATTGCCAGTGGACTTTTCCTTATTGGTTTTATCAGTTTTCTTATTTTCGTGGAGGTCTATGGAATTTATTTGTTCTTTACTGAACCGACTTTATACTTTGATGATATCAGACAACATGGTTTAACTAGTTTTACGGCTGTGTACCTT
>NZ_RJNX01000022.1:0-989 GCF_003942775.1 Streptococcus mitis
CGCCAGTAGCTAAGCCAGCGGCTAAGCAAGCAATCGATGATGCATTGAAAGCTAAAAATGACGCGATCGATGCGAACAACGACTTAACAGCTGAAGAGAAAGCAAAAGCTAAGGAAGACGCTAAAGCGAAAGCTGACACAGCTAAGGAAGCAATCGACAACGCTACGACAAATGATGCAGTAACTAAAGCTAAGACTGCAGGAACAACAAGTGTAGACTCAGTAACTCCAACGCCAGTAGCTAAGCCAGCGGCTAAGCAAGCAATCGATGATGCATTGAAAGCTAAAAATGACGCGATCGATGCGAACAACGACTTAACAGACGAAGAGAAAACTGCAGCCAAAGTAGACGCTAAAGCGAAAGCTGACACAGCTAAGGAAGCAATCGACAACGCGACAACAAATGCGGCGGTAGAACAAGCTAAGGCTAACGGAACAACAGAAGTAAACAATGTAAATCCAGACGCAGTAGCGAAGCCAGAAGCTAAGAAAGTCATCGACGAAGTTCTCAAAGCTAAGACTGATGAAATCGACTCTCGTACAGACTTAACAGACGAAGAGAAAACTGCAGCGAAAGCAGATGCGAAAGCCAAAGCAGACTCAGCCAAACAAGCCATCGACAACGCAACAACAAACGAT
This sequence comes from Streptococcus mitis, assembly GCF_003942775.1. Lineage (GTDB taxonomy): Bacteria > Bacillota > Bacilli > Lactobacillales > Streptococcaceae > Streptococcus > Streptococcus mitis_CN. Next base: position 639 of record NZ_RJNX01000022.1, read on the forward strand.
GCGGTAGAACAAGCTAAGACTGCAGGAACAACAAGTGTAGACTTAGTCACTCCAACGCCAGTAGCTAAGCCAGCGGCTAAAAAAGCAATAGACGATGCGCTTAAAGCTAAGGAAGCAGAAATCGATGCGAACAACGACTTAACAGCTGAAGAGAAAGCAAAAGCTAAGGAAGATGCAAAAGCGAAAGCAGACGCAGCGAAAACAGCAATCGATAACGCAACAACAAATGATGCAGTAACTCAAGCTAAAAATGATGGAGCAACAAGTGTAGACTCAGTCACTCCAACGCCAGTAGCTAAGCCAGCGGCTAAAAAAGCAATAGATGACGCACTTAAAGCTAAGAAAGATGCG
>NZ_RJNX01000023.1:0-804 GCF_003942775.1 Streptococcus mitis
AGAAAGCAAAAGCTAAGGAAGATGCAAAAGCGAAAGCAGACGCAGCGAAAACAGCAATCGATAACGCAACAACAAATGATGCAGTAACTCAAGCTAAAAATGATGGAGCAACAAGTGTAGACTCAGTCACTCCAACGCCAGTAGCTAAGCCAGCGGCTAAAAAAGCAATAGATGACGCACTTAAAGCTAAGAAAGATGCGATCGATGCGAACAACGACTTAACAGCTGAAGAGAAAGCAAAAGCTAAGGNAGATGCAAAAGCGAAAGCAGACGCAGCGAAAACAGCAATCGATAACGCAACAACAAATGATGCAGTTACTCAAGCAAAAAATGATGGGGCAACAAGTGTAGACTCAGTCACTCCAACGCCAGTAGCTAAGCCAGCAGCTAAAAAAGCAATAGACGATGCGCTGAAAGCTAAGGAAGCAGAAATCGATGCGAACAACGACTTAACAGCTGAAGAGAAAGCAAAAGCTAAGGAAGATGCAAAAGCGAAAGCAGACGCAGCGAAAACAGCAATCGATAACGCAACAACAAATGATGCAGTTACTCAAGCAAAAAATGATGGGGCAACAAGTGTAGACTCAGTCACTCCAACGCCAGTAGCTAAGCCAGCAGCTAAAAAAGCAATAGACGATGTGCTGAAAGCTAAGGAAGCAGAAATCGATGCGAACAACGACTTAACAGCTGAAGAGAAAGCAAAAGCTAAGGAAGATGCAAAAGCGAAAGCAGACGCAGCGAAAACAGCAATCGATAACGCAACAACAAANGATGCGGTAGAACAAGCTAAGACTGCAGGAACAA
>NZ_RJNX01000024.1:0-800 GCF_003942775.1 Streptococcus mitis
CAAAAAATGATGGGGCAACAAGTGTAGACTCAGTCACTCCAACGCCAGTAGCTAAGCCAGCAGCTAAAAAAGCAATAGACGATGTGCTGAAAGCTAAGGAAGCAGAAATCGATGCGAACAACGACTTAACAGCTGAAGAGAAAGCAAAAGCTAAGGAAGATGCAAAAGCGAAAGCAGACGCAGCGAAAACAGCAATCGATAACGCAACAACAAATGATGCAGTAACTCAAGCTAATGCTAACGGAACAACAGAAGTAAATAATGTAAATCCAACAGCGCAAGCAAAACCAGCAGCTAAGAAGGCAATTGACGATGTGCTTAAAGCTAAGAATGACGCAATCGATGCGAACAACGACTTAACAGCTGAAGAGAAAGCAAAAGCTAAGGAAGATGCAAAAGCGAAAGCAGACGCAGCGAAAACAGCAATCGATAACGCAACAACAAATGATGCAGTTACTCAAGCAAAAAATGATGGGGCAACAAGTGTAGACTCAGTCACTCCAACAGCGGTAGCTAAGCCAGCAGCTAAAAAAGCAATAGACGATGTGCTGAAAGCTAAGGAAGCAGAAATCGATGCGAACAACGACTTAACAGCTGAAGAGAAAGCAAAAGCTAAGGAAGATGCAAAAGCGAAAGCAGACGCAGCGAAAACAGCAATCGANAACGCAACAACAAATGATGCAGTAACTCAAGCTAAAAATGATGGAGCAACAAGTGTAGACTCAGTNACTCCAACGCCAGTAGCTAAGCCAGCGGCTAAAAAAGCAATAGATGACGCACTTAAAGCTAAGAAAGATGCG
>NZ_RJNX01000025.1:0-767 GCF_003942775.1 Streptococcus mitis
TTAACAGCTGAAGAGAAAGCAAAAGCTAAGGAAGATGCAAAAGCGAAAGCAGACGCAGCGAAAACAGCAATCGATAACGCAACAACAAACGATGCGGTAGAACAAGCTAAGACTGCAGGAACAACAAGTGTAGACTTAGTCACTCCAACAGCGCAAGCTAAGCCAGCGGCTAAAAAAGCAATAGACGATGCGCTNAAAGCTAAGGAAGCAGAAATCGATGCGAACAACGACTTAACAGCTGAAGAAAAAGCAAAAGCTAAGGAAGATGCAAAAGCGAAAGCAGACGCAGCGAAAACAGCAATCGACAACGCAACAACAAACGATGCGGTAGAACAAGCTAAGACTGCAGGAACAACAAGTGTAGACTTAGTAACTCCAACGCCAGTAGCTAAGCCAGCGGCTAAAAAAGCAATAGACGATGCGCTGAAAGCTAAGGAAGCAGAAATCGATGCGAACAACGACTTAACAGCTGAAGAGAAAGCAAAAGCTAAGGAAGATGCAAAAGCGAAAGCAGACGCAGCGAAACAAGAAATCGATAACGCAACAACAAATGATGCAGTAACTCAAGCTAAAAATGATGGAGCAATAAGTGTAGACTCAGTAACTCCAACGCCAGTAGCTAAGCCAGCAGCTAAAAAAGCAATAGACGATGTGCTGAAAGCTAAGGAAGCAGAAATCGATGCGAACAACGACTTAACAGCTGAAGAGAAAGCAAAAGCTAAGGAAGATGCAAAAGCGAAAGCAGACGCAGCGAAAACAGCAATCGA
>NZ_RJNX01000026.1:0-763 GCF_003942775.1 Streptococcus mitis
GCGCGAGACGGAATCGAACCGCCGACACATGGAGCTTCAATCCATTGCTCTACCAACTGAGCTACCGAGCCTTATTGCGGGAGCAGGATTTGAACCTACGACCTTCGGGTTATGAGCCCGACGAGCTACCGAGCTGCTCCATCCCGCGTTAATACAAAAGGAGGATGTGGGATTCGAACCCACGCACGCTTTTACACGCCTGACGGTTTTCAAGACCGTTCCCTTCAGCCGGACTTGGGTAATCCTCCAAAATAGTCCGTACGGGATTCGAACCCGTGTTACCGCCGTGAAAAGGCGGTGTCTTAACCCCTTGACCAACGGACCAAACTTTATGGGCACGAGTGGACTCGAACCACCGACCTCACGCTTATCAGGCGTGCGCTCTAACCACCTGAGCTACGCGCCCAAGTTAAAAACTTGGTAATTGAACAAAGTTCAAAGCGGGTGACGAGAATCGAACTCGCGACAACAGCTTGGAAGGCTGTAGTTTTACCACTAAACTACACCCGCTTAAATGGGAGTTAACGGGATCGAACCGCTGACCCTCTGCTTGTAAGGCAGATGCTCTCCCAGCTGAGCTAAACTCCCTAGAGCTAAGCGACTTCCATATCTCACAGGGGGCAACCCCCAACTACTTCCGGCGTTCTAGGGCTTAACTTCTGTGTTCGGCATGGGTACAGGTGTATCTCCTAGGCTATCGTCACTTAACTCTGAGTAATACCTACTCAAAATTGAATATCTATTCAAATCAAGAAAACCGTTC
>NZ_RJNX01000027.1:0-670 GCF_003942775.1 Streptococcus mitis
GCGCGAGACGGAATCGAACCGCCGACACATGGAGCTTCAATCCATTGCTCTACCAACTGAGCTACCGAGCCTTATTGCGGGAGCAGGATTTGAACCTACGACCTTCGGGTTATGAGCCCGACGAGCTACCGAGCTGCTCCATCCCGCGTTAATACAAAAGGAGGATGTGGGATTCGAACCCACGCACGCTTTTACACGCCTGACGGTTTTCAAGACCGTTCCCTTCAGCCGGACTTGGGTAATCCTCCATACTATTCAAATGGACCTTGTAGGACTTGAACCTACGACCACTCGGTTATGAGCCGAGAGCTCTAACCAGCTGAGCTAAAGGTCCAACAAGATCATTATAGCGGCGAAGGGGATCGAACCCCCGACCTCCCGGGTATGAACCGGACGCTCTAGCCAGCTGAGCTACACCGCCATGAATCGGGAAGACAGGATTCGAACCTGCGACACCTTGGTCCCAAACCAAGTACTCTACCAAGCTGAGCTACTTCCCGAGTTAAATAGAAAAATGCACCCTAGAGGAGTCGAACCTCTAACCGCCTGATTCGTAGTCAGGTACTCTATCCAGTTGAGCTAAGGGTGCTCATTATATTATGCCGAGGACCGGAATCGAACCGGTACGATCGTTACCAATCGCAGGATTTTAAGTCCTGTGCGTCTGCCA
>NZ_RJNX01000028.1:0-648 GCF_003942775.1 Streptococcus mitis
AAAACAGCAATCGATAACGCAACAACAAACGATGCGGTAGAACAAGCTAAGACTGCAGGAACAACAAGTGTAGACTTAGTCACTCCAACAGCGCAAGCTAAGCCAGCGGCTAAAAAAGCAATAGACGATGCGCTGAAAGCTAAGGAAGCAGAAATCGATGCGAACAACGACTTAACAGCTGAAGAAAAAGCAAAAGCTAAGGAAGATGCAAAAGCGAAAGCAGACGCAGCGAAAACAGCAATCGACAACGCAACAACAAACGATGCGGTAGAACAAGCTAAGACTGCAGGAACAACAAGTGTAGACTTAGTCACTCCAACAGCGCAAGCTAAGCCAGTGGCTAAAAAAGCAATAGACGATGCGCTTAAAGCTAAGGAAGCAGAAATCGATGCGAACAACGACTTAACAGCTGAAGAAAAAGCAAAAGCTAAGGAAGATGCAAAAGCGAAAGCAGACGCAGCGAAAACAGCAATCGATAACGCAACAACAAATGATGCAGTTACTCAAGCAAAAAATGATGGGGCAACAAGTGTAGACTCAGTCACTCCAACGCCAGTAGCTAAGCCAGCAGCTAAAAAAGCAATAGACGATGTGCTGAAAGCTAAGGAAGCAGAAATCGATGCGAACAACGACTTAACAGCTGAAGAG
>NZ_RJNX01000029.1:0-643 GCF_003942775.1 Streptococcus mitis
ACATCAAAGGCCCTAAAGGGGACAAAGGTGAACAAGGTCTTCAAGGTCGTGATGGTCAAGACGGAGCACAAGGTTTACCAGGACGCGACGGACGTGATGGCGCAGCAGGTCGTGACGGACGTGATGGACGCGACGGTAAAGACGTCTTGAACGGCAAAGTTAACCCAGAAGCAAATCAAGGTAAAGACGGCGATAAATACGTTAATACAGAAACNGGCGACGTCTTCGTTAAGAATAACGGCAACTGGGANAAAGAAGGCAACATCAAAGGNCCTAAAGGGGACAAAGGTGCTCAAGGTCTTCAAGGTGAGCGTGGTCAAGACGGAGCACAAGGTTTACCAGGACGCGATGGCCGTGATGGCGCAGCAGGTCGTGACGGACGNGATGGACGCGACGGTAAAGACGTCTTGAACGGCAAAGTTAACCCAGAAGCAAATCAAGGTAAAGACGGCGATAAATACGTTAATACAGAAACNGGCGACGTCTTCGTTAAGAATAACGGCAACTGGGAAAAAGAAGGCAACATCAAAGGCCCTAAAGGGGACAAAGGTGAACAAGGTCTTCAAGGTCGTGATGGTCAAGACGGAGCACAAGGTTTACCAGGACGCGACGGACGTGATGGCGCAGCAGGTCGTGACGGACG
>NZ_RJNX01000030.1:0-615 GCF_003942775.1 Streptococcus mitis
AGAAAGCAAAAGCTAAGGAAGATGCAAAAGCGAAAGCAGACGCAGCGAAAACAGCAATCGATAACGCAACAACAAATGATGCAGTAACTCAAGCTAAAAATGATGGAGCAACAAGTGTAGACTCAGTCACTCCAACGCCAGTAGCTAAGCCAGCGGCTAAAAAAGCAATAGATGACGCACTTAAAGCTAAGAAAGATGCGATCGATGCGAACAACGACTTAACAGCTGAAGAGAAAGCAAAAGCTAAGGAAGATGCAAAAGCGAAAGCAGACGCAGCGAAAGCAGCAATCGANAACGCNACNACAAATGATGCAGTAACTCAAGCTAAAAATGATGGAGCAACAAGTGTAGACTCAGTAACTCCAACGCCAGTAGCTAAGCCAGCGGCTAAGCAAGCAATCGATGATGCATTGAAAGCTAAAAATGACGCGATCGATGCGAACAACGACTTAACAGCTGAAGAGAAAGCAAAAGCTAAGGAAGACGCTAAAGCGAAAGCTGACACAGCTAAGGAAGCAATCGACAACGCTACGACAAATGATGCAGTAACTAAAGCTAAGACTGCAGGAACAACAAGTGTAGACTCAGTAACTCCAACGCCAGTAGCTAAGCCAG
>NZ_RJNX01000031.1:0-613 GCF_003942775.1 Streptococcus mitis
CAGTGTGAACTTTCCACTCTCACACTCGTTCTTCTCTTACAACAGAGCTTTACGATCCGAAAACCTTCTTCACTCACGCGGCGTTGCTCGGTCAGACTTCCGTCCATTGCCGAAGATTCCCTACTGCTGCCTCCCGTAGGAGTCTGGGCCGTGTCTCAGTCCCAGTGTGGCCGATCACCCTCTCAGGTCGGCTATGTATCGTCGCCTTGGTGAGCCGTTACCCCACCAACTAGCTAATACAACGCAGGTNCATCTGGTAGTGNTGCAATTGCACCTTTTAAGCAAATGTCATGCAACATCTACTNTTATGCGGTATTAGCTATCGTTTCCAATAGTTATCCCCCGCTACCAGGCAGGTTACCTACGCGTTACTCACCCGTTCGCAACTCATCCGGAGAAGCAAGCTCCTCCTTCAGCGTTCTACTTGCATGTATTAGGCACGCCGCCAGCGTTCGTCCTGAGCCAGGATCAAACTCTCATTAAAAGTTTGAGTTCTCACTCATTTCTGTCACTGACAGATTTATTGTTTTTTTCATTGTTCAGTACTACAACCTTAGTTGTAGTGCCCTGCACATTGGTTCGTCTTGTTCAGTTTTCAAAGGTCTTTGTCACT
>NZ_RJNX01000032.1:0-608 GCF_003942775.1 Streptococcus mitis
CGCCAGTAGCTAAGCCAGCGGCTAAGCAAGCAATCGATGATGCATTGAAAGCTAAAAATGACGCGATCGATGCGAACAACGACTTAACAGCTGAAGAGAAAGCAAAAGCTAAGGAAGACGCTAAAGCGAAAGCTGACACAGCTAAGGAAGCAATCGACAACGCTACGACAAATGATGCAGTAACTAAAGCTAAGACTGCAGGAACAACAAGTGTAGACTCAGTAACTCCAACGCCAGTAGCTAAGCCAGNNGCTAAAAAAGCAATAGACGATGNGCTNAAAGCTAAGGAAGCAGAAATCGATGCGAACAACGACTTAACAGCTGAAGANAAAGCAAAAGCTAAGGAAGATGCAAAAGCGAAAGCAGACGCAGCGAAAACAGCAATCGATAACGCAACAACAAACGATGCGGTAGAACAAGCTAAGACTGCAGGAACAACAAGTGTAGACTTAGTCACTCCAACAGCGCAAGCTAAGCCAGCGGCTAAAAAAGCAATAGACGATGCGCTGAAAGCTAAGGAAGCAGAAATCGATGCGAACAACGACTTAACAGCTGAAGAAAAAGCAAAAGCTAAGGAAGATGCAAAAGCGAAAGCAGACGCAGCGAAA
>NZ_RJNX01000033.1:0-517 GCF_003942775.1 Streptococcus mitis
TCGCCTGGTTGTCCTACGGCTGTATTTGGTGCGCCATCTTTCCATTCAAACGTTGTTTTCGGTGGTAAGCTGTCCACATTGCCAATGCTGTTTCTTGCTTCTGGTACTGCTCCATTGTCCACTGTTTGGACTGTTGGTTCTGGTTTGTACGTGTCTGCTTGTCCTTTGACATTGACTTTCACTGGAACTTCTTCGCTTGTGCCATCTGGGTAACGAACGATCACTGTTCCGGATACTTCGCCTGGTTGTCCTACGGCTGTATTTGGTGCGCCATCTTTCCATTCAAACGTTGTTTTCGGTGGTAAGCTGTCCACATTGCCAATGCTGTTTCTTGCTTCTGGTACTGCTCCATTGTCCACTGTTTGGACTGTTGGTTCTGGTTTGTACGTGTCTGCTTGTCCTTTGACATTGACTTTCACTGGAACTTCTTCGCTTGTGCCATCTGGGTAACGAACGATCACTGTTCCGGATACTTCGCCTGGTTGTCCTACGGCTGTATTTGGTGCGCCATCTTTCC
>NZ_RJNX01000034.1:0-503 GCF_003942775.1 Streptococcus mitis
GATATACTAATATAGTTGTCGCTTGAGAGAAGCAAGTGACAAAGACCTTTGAAAACTGAACAAGACGAACCAATGTGCAGGGCACTACAACTAAGGTTGTAGTACTGAACAATGAAAAAAACAATAAATCTGTCAGTGACAGAAATGAGTGAGAACTCAAACTTTTAATGAGAGTTTGATCCTGGCTCAGGACGAACGCTGGCGGCGTGCCTAATACATGCAAGTAGAACGCTGAAGGAGGAGCTTGCTCTTCTGGATGAGTTGCGAACGGGTGAGTAACGCGTAGGTAACCTGCCTGGTAGCGGGGGATAACTATTGGAAACGATAGCTAATACCGCATAAGAGTAGATGTTGCATGACATTTGCTTAAAAGGTGCAATTGCATCACTACCAGATGGACCTGCGTTGTATTAGCTAGTTGGTGGGGTAACGGCTCACCAAGGCGACGATACATAGCCGACCTGAGAGGGTGATCGGCCACACTGGGACTGAGACACGGCCCA